>CAZBRI010000086.1:0-9486 GCA_964494055.1 uncultured Anaerolinea sp. | reverse complement strand
CTTTGCCATAATTTCGCCCGAAAGCAAGCCTGATGCATGTGCTGCACCAGCATAAAAAGAGTGCGCATAAACGACTTCGACGTCTGCCATTTTAGTCGCTTCATCAATCGAAACGTATGTGGCGTCATCATTATCAGAAGTGATTAAGCCAATTGAGTGCTGGTCAGGACGCAGATTCAGTTGTGCGGCAAAATTCGAATCGACATTTGGAATAATTCGGACTGAAAGCGGTTTGGCAAAAATAGGATCTAACACGGCCATAAAAAAACTCCTCTACCAGATATTATCCAACAGCCAATTTCAATTTAACACCAGATGCCTGGTATTTAATCATTTTTTGAGCAACTTGAACGACAAACGCACCAGCTTCCAAAGGGTTAGTTCCGCCATTTTCAAAAATATTGCAGATTACATCCCTATCAGCATCGCTATCGCCGGTTTTGGGCATAAAGGCCATATATGCGCTCATACTTTCTGCCCGGCCAAGACCAGGTCGTTCGCCTATCAATAAAATAAGAACTTTTGGTTTAATTATTTCACCGATGTCGTTAAGTACACCAACTCTACAGTATTTTACATGAAATGGTGTTCCAAAGGATAATCCCGCAGATTCTACACCTTGTTTAATGACCGGATAAATCTGTGCTATGTTCGCTTCGATAGCTGCTGAACTTAATCCATCGCCAATTACAAGCTGTATATCAGGTGAAATTTTACACTTTTCACAGATCGTAGTTTTTGCACTTTCGTTCAATTGTCTGCCAAGATCTGGCCGAAGTAAATATTGCTCTTTGCCGTTTGTGATATTTGATTGTACGGTGAATAATCCGAATTTATCTAAAATAGCCTGATTAATATCTCGATACAAAGCATCCTGAGTGATCGCGTGATCACCCTGGAATAATAACAATGAAGCTGTTTTTACTCTAGGGCCTGATCTTCCGACACCAATTCTAGAAGTCGTCGATTTCATTAACTCAATCAAAGCAGTTGGATCGATTGGATTATCAACACCTGCTTTATACCTGAATTCATTTAGGGCTGGATCCGGCAGATCTATTAACAGGTCCTGATTGCCGAATTTTGTCAAAGGGGTTGATGTACTTGTTCCATTTGTTGAATTACCGATTGGCAGTTTAGCAGCTTCGATAATTTGATCAACAGAATTAATTTCCTGTTCAGGAGAAGCAGAGACCACTCCGGCTGCTTTAAGCTGGCGAATCACAGCCTCTACGATTTCATCGATTTTTGTATCTTCCATCTTATAGCTCCAGACTTTGAAACACTAAATGAAAACTACCTGGAAAGGAAAAAGGTTGGGTCGCCTGCTTTTTCTGTTAGAACACCGTTTTTCATTAGCCCAAGACCTTCAAGCCAATTCTCAAATTCTATTGCAGGCCGGGCTTTAAAAAGCTGTCTTAATGTGGGGGCGTCATGATAAGAAGTGCATTGATACGATAACATGGAGTCGTCACCCATAGGCACACCCATGAAATAATTACATCCAGCTGCAGTCAGCATCACTGCAAGATTCTCTATTGCATTCTGGTCAGCCCTGGCGTGATTGGTATAACAAGCATCCACCCCCATTGGCACACCAGTTAATTTGCCCATAAAGTGATCTTCAAGACCGGCTCTTTGTATTTGTCTTGCATCATACAGATATTCCGGGCCAATAAATCCAACAACAGTGTTAACCTGAAATGGATTCCATCGTTTTGCAAGACCGTAATTTCTTGCTTCCATTGTCAGTTGATCCCACCCATTGTGAGCTTCTGCTGACAGAGCGGAACCTTGACCTGTTTCAAAATACATAAAATTTGGTCCAGTTGGAAAGCAATATCTCTTAGCAAGTGAATATGCTTCATCAAGCATCCCCACAGATATTCCAAAAGATTCATTGCCTTTTTCGGAACCTGATATTGATTGGAACAAAAGACCTACAGGGCTTCCTGATTTTAGACATTTCATCTGTGTTGTAATATGAGCCAGAATGCAGTTTTGGGTAGGGATTTGCCAGGTTTTAATCACATCGTAAGTCATATCAAGCAAACGCGCAACTGACGAGTACGAATCGTCCACGGGATTGATGCCAATCACCGAGTCTCCGCTTCCGTAAGATAACCCTTCGTAGATTTCCGCGCGGATACCTTCGGGAGAATCGGTGGGATG
Organism: uncultured Anaerolinea sp.; assembly: GCA_964494055.1. Lineage (GTDB taxonomy): Bacteria > Chloroflexota > Anaerolineae > Anaerolineales > Villigracilaceae > UBA5195. The sequence goes on along the minus strand of CAZBRI010000086.1, from coordinate 7,314 downwards.
ATTTGGCTGCAGCCGGCTTGATAAAGTTCCACTCGCGCCAATGGTATTGTTGCAGTGAGCGATTACTTTGATTTTGCTTGCCCCATAAATCAAATCCAGGTTGGACATTAATTTTGTAACTGCGGACACCATTTCAGCAGTTAATCCATTGGAAATTCGTTGTATCATTTCTGGTGTGGTTGTATCAGCAAGAAGCCATTCCCTGAATTCACCAACTTTCCAGTTTTTTATCTCTGAATATATCGTTTCGTTAACTGCATCCTGAATCACCCGGGTGACTTCATCTTTTTCGTATTCAACAGCAGGGGTCTCTCTTAAAACCTGTAATGGAACTTCGGCAAGAACGAGCCTTGCTGCAATTCTCTCAGCAGAACTTAAGGCTGCAACTCCCGCGAGCTGATCACCAGATTTTTCTTCATTCGCTTTTCCCATCAATATTCTAATATCCGGGAATTCGTAAGAAATACCATGCAGTTTTGTTCGGAGCAGCATATTTGTCTCCATTTATTGCTTAAATTACTAGAAGAATTTTAAATTTCTAAATCAATTATAAAAAACAAGTGTTTTAATACTTAATGGAACAACCCGGCCTTCAAGTAACGGTAATCCAATATCAATATAATCGCCTTCGAATAATCCAACCTGATCAATGATTAATAATGATCTGCCAGGAATCAAACCTTTAACAGTTTGACCTAATACTTGGGCATAATCTCTATCAATGATGACAATTATCGGGTTTATTGTTTGAAAATCCCGGGAATATATTTCTATTCCATTGGCTATCTTGATCAAATTGTCATAATCAATTTTCCTGTCTAAATCAAGTGCAATTGCATATATGTCATTTTGGGCATCCAGATCCCATTTTTTTACAGATAAAACTATATCAGCTGCTAAATTTTCAAATGCATTTTCATGACTAATTTCCGGTCTGACAACCGGAACATTTTTTAAAGGAAGAATATCTTTTTCGGCCCAAATAGTAGAGCCTGAGAGTGTAACTGTTTGCGTGCTTGCTCCAAGCACTGTAGCCCTCAGTGTTTCAGCCGGGCAGATAATATTATACTTATTTAATTCAGGATTATTTAATAATGACTGCGCTAATAACGGGCCAATATCATCATGTATCGCCATGTCTGAAATGCTATTAATTTTTACTGGATGATGATAATAATATCCAATTCCTCCAGAGATCATAATTACAGAATTTTTCCCTGATATGGAGATTGGCTCCGTTAAATATAATTTTTTAGAAATATCCGAAACGGTACCTTCGATCAATTCAATCGTTAACTTTGATAAAACATCACAAAATTTTATTATTTCTGTTAATTCTGGTAGCTGACCGATTGAAATTTTCAAATTGTATTCATCGACAATTATTTTTGCCGGCTCGGCGATGTGCAGGACTTTACCGGAATTTTTATCAATAATCAATATTCTGCCCCCAAAATTCATTGCCGCCGAAGATAAAAAGTTACCGCTTCGAAAAGCAGCAATATTGGCACTTCCCCCGCCAATATCAATATTTAAAACAGTATTAAAATGTGATTGGGAATATTGGCAAGCACCGGATCCACGGCCGGCAATCAAACTTTCTACATGCGGTCCTGCCACACTAACAACAAAATCGCCTGCAAAGCCAGCTAATGAATTCAATATCTCGTCCGCGTTTTTCTTTTTTGCTGTTTCACCAGTGATAATGACAGCACCGGTTTCTATTTGTCCTGGTGAAACCCTGGCGGCTTCATAAACTTTGTCAATCATACTTTTTAACTTTACAGAGTCAATGGTATCTTTATCTAGCAAAGGTGTAAAAAATGGGTCACTCTGAAAAACAATTTCTCTATCAGTTATCATCATTCTGGGAATTTGTCCGGGTCTCGCAACATCAGTAAGTTTTAAATGTGAAAATATTACTTGTGTTGTAGTTGTTCTTATATCGATACCAACGGAGAGAAGGGAATGATTTTCTTGCATCTATTTTTGGCGTTTTGCGAAAAATGAAATTTTCAACTCTTACGGAAAGTTACCTTTCCGCTTTCTTCAAGAGAATCAATGACACCAACGATTACCGCGTCCACCGGAATATTGGATGTAATTTCTGTATACCTGGCCGACGAACCGTCAGTTACAAGCACTAAATCACCAGTTCCTGCACTGACAGTATCAACCGCCACAAAAGGTGGTCCAGACATAACTCCGCCGGTATCAGCCTCACGTAAAATTAATAACTTCTTACCGCTAAGTTTTTCATCTTTGATCGTTGCAATAGTCGATCCAATTACCAGGGCTATTTTCATTTTCACTCTTTTGTTTTTTGAAAATTAAAAGCATATGCTTACCTGGCAAATCTAAATATCAATTAGATTTGCCAGGTAGAATTATTTTTAATCAATCACCAAACTTAGCTTCAGTTTCGGCAATAAATTTCTGCCGTTCAACGATTTTATCACCTGTAGGAGGTCCTTCGAACCTTTTATTTTCGGATACGACCCAAAGAATTGCCATTGCAACAAGCATTCCAACAATTAAGTACCCTACGAATTGATTTGGCGGTTGAAAACCGACCCATACAAGAACCATGCCGCCGATAATGGCAAGAACCGCATTGGGTTTAGACCAAAAACCAAGGTCAAACGGGCCTTTTTGTTTCCAGGTATTGCCTTCTGCAAATAAACCCGCCACAACCGGCATGATATAAGATATGTACAAAAATACAGCGCAGCCGGCTGCTAATACTACAAATGCACCGCCATACAAACAGGATAAGAATGAAAATAAAGCACTTATCCAGATTGAGTAGGTTGGTGTTCGGTAGAGGGTGCTGACGTGGCTCAGAGTTTTCGATGCAGGCAGCCCGTCATCCCTTGCAAATGCATACATCATTCTTGAACAGGATGTGACGCATGCGAGACCGCAAAGGTAGTTGGAAATAACAATCCCTACATACAAAATATCGCGAAGATATGTTGGCATTGTTGAGCTGCTCATCACCCAGAAAAATACATTCCAGCCCTGGGCAGCGCCTTCCTTCACATCCGGCATGGCTAAAACGAATGAACAAACCATTAAATAACCAAAAATGATTGAATAGAAAACTGCCTGCCACATACCTTTTGGAACATTGATAGAAGCGTCATGAGTTTCTTCAGATGTATGCGCACTTGCGTCATAACCAGTGATGGTATATGTAACCAGGAGCAATCCCAGAACGAATGAGATCAGGATACTGGAAGTCTGTGGCCATACTCCGCCGCCAGCATCACCGGAAAAGTTATTAAAAGTCCATAAACGTGAAAAATCGAGGGGAACGGGAGAAAAAATGAGAAGACTAAGGGTCAAAGACACCGCAACAAGGAAAATCCAATATCCAGAGAAATCCGTAAGGATTGTTGTGATTTTGATCCCGAAGTGATTAAAGGCAGCATGACTGGCAATGATAAGTGCTACGCCTAAAAGCCAAAACATGCCTGGAATTGAACCGCTTGCACTGGCTTGCCAGGCAGTTCCAGATACGTCAATGTTGAAAATACCATGTAATACTAAATCTCTTGCAAGCTGAAAGACCCCTGCGTCCACCGATGAAACTACAAAAATTAGACCGAGAAGGTTAAACCAGGCTGTTGCCCAGCCCCATAACCTTCCGCCCAATATTGAGCTCCAGTGATATAAACCACCGGCTGTAGGATAAGACGAAGCGATTTGACCCATCGAAAACGAAACGATCAAAGCGAATAAACCGCCAACCAGCCAGCCTATTCCGATACCAGCGCCTCCCGCGCCGCTAAAGCCTACTGCAAATGTTGTAATCCCACCAGCAAGAATACAGATGATCGAGAAGGAGATTGCGAAATTGGAAAAGCCGCTCATTCTCCGGGACAGTTCCTGGGCGTAACCCATACTATGCAGTTGTTTTTTGTCGTGATCTGAAACAGATTCCTTTGGCATTCATTTTCTCCATAATAATATATTTATTTTGCAGAAATAGATAATAGCAAGAGATATTTTTCTATAGGCATTCTCCTTGTGTAAGTTATTTTCAATTAAATAATGAAAATTGAAAATATTTAAATTCAAATTACGGGTGTTACCTGCGTAATATGAGAATTTTGTAAAATATTTGAAAATTATGATTGAATTTCTATTTATTAAGTTTTGCTTTGGATAAAATTATTTTATATATTTTGGTAAATATGTAAAATATTATTTTTTCGAAATCTGTTCAGCATTTCCTTGCGAGCAACAAATCTTACACCGTTATAATTACTCGATCCCTAAAATTAATGGGGAAAGTATATCACTTGAATAATAAATAAGACAGTTTTTATATGCTTTGTTTTTACGATCATTTTCATAAAAAAAGGAATAACTATGGAAATTTCTTCATTATTTATGCTTGATCCATCAGTCGTTTTTTTGAATCATGGTTCATTTGGTGCGGTTCCTGCGGTTGTTTTTGAAAATTATCAATATTGGCAAAGACGATTGGAATTACAGCCAGTGTTGTTTTTGGGAAGAGAATTTGACGAATTACTGCAAAGATCCAGAGCCGCACTCGCCGAATACATTAATTCCAGCGTGAATGATGTTGTTTACATTCCAAATGCTACATTTGGAGTTAATATGATTGCCCGCGCGATCAAATTTAATCCAGGTGATGAAATTCTTTCAACTGATCATGAATACGGTGCATGCGACTTGGCATGGCAGCATGTGATCAAAAACACAGGTGCAATTTATAAGAAGGTTAAATTATTATTTCCAATTTTATCGGAAGAAGAATTAATTAACTCAATCTTTGATGGTGTTACTGAAAAAACAAAAGTAATATATATCAGTCATATAACTTCACCAACTGCAATTATCTTACCAATTGAGAAGATTTGTAAAAGGGCAAGAGAATTAGGGATATTATCTATCATTGACGGAGCGCATGGGCCTGGGCAGGTAGACCTAGATATGTTGAAAATTAATGCCGATGTTTATATTGGCAATTGCCATAAATGGTTAATGGCACCAAAAGGAGCGGGTTTTATATATTGCAATCAAGCAGCACAGGAAATAATTGAACCTCTCGTTGTCAGCTGGGGCAGTGCCGATACAGATAAGGGCGGATCGAAATTTATTAATCGCTTACAGTGGACGGGTACGAATGATCCAGCCGCTTATTTAACTGTTGCCTCAGCTATTCAATTCATAAAGGATAATCAATGGAATAACGTCAGAGCTGATTGTCGTAAATTGCTCTCAACCGCTATATCTGAGATCGCGTCAATAACTGGTCTGCAATCTTATTACGATCACCTGTCTAAATACTATTGCCAAATGGCTTCTGTCAGGATCCCGGATAATATAGACCTGGTTCAGATAAAAAATAAATTGTATGAAGATTTTAGGATTGAGGTTCCGTTTATTCAATTGGGTGATAAGAAGTTTATACGAATATCTGTTCAGGGATATAACACTGAAAAGGATATCGATATTTTATTAGCAGCTTTGAAAGGAATCATAAAAAACTAAATATCAAAGGTTATAAATAATATTTTTGATAAATTGAATTGTGATTTCGTTAAATAATTGACTCAATGCTTGATGCGGGACATGACCCGTGTCCATAATTATTGATTCTTTGCACCCAGAAATGCTATTACTAATTAGATTATGCCATTTCGGATTTAATGTGCGGTCATTTTTACCAAATACCAGCAAGGTAGGCTGTTTGATGGAATTTAGTTTCGGCATCATATCTTGTAAAGAATAAAGATAATTGTAAATTCCAGGTTGTGATGCAATGTAATCCTGAGCAGTCAGATGCCTTACAGAATCAGGCAGGTTATAACCATTTCTAATTGAAAAGCTTGATAAGTTAACCGCAAATCTAATCAACCAATCTGGCAGATAGCGCAATAAATTAAAATTGATATTTATATTATTCCTGTAAAACATTCTTGGGAGCCAGGGCAGCTGGTCAAGAGAAATCAAAGGATTGCACAATAAGAGCCCCAAAACATTTTTCTGACAATCCAGAGTATATTTGATAGCAAGATAACCTCCTAATGAATGACCTATCAATATCACCTGTTTATCGCGCCTGATATTCTCAATATAATCATAAATGTATGAATACAAAAATTCTAAATTAAAATTTTCATCATTGGAAATTAAATTATTATTGTGACCGGGAAGGTCGGGAGTAAATACTGAATAGCCTTTTTCCCTCAACAATGGTTGTAAATCATTCCAATCATTATGTGAGGCTGCAAGACCATGCATCAAAATTATCGGGACATCGTCAGGTTTTCCCTTATCCCGCGTATGTAAATTGGATAATTTAGCCATATCCTGATTTACTTTATTTGTAAAGGTTGGAGTAAATTGAAACAAGATCTTCAGCGGAGATTCTTGACTTGATTGGCCTGGGGTTTTGAGTGACCCAATTTCTGAGCGGATCAGACCAATGCAATAAGGCTTTCGGGTCTGAAGGATAGTGACTTTTCCTTGTACCGATGTTAACAAATTCAGATTTAATTATCTCCTCCCATCTGTTCCATGGAGCCATGTCTGGTGTTAGAGAAAATGTTGATAAAGGTGAAAAAAATATGGGTTTATTCGACGGAATTTGAACCATCATTTTCTCTAAATAGTTAGCGCTATCATTTGTATTGAATATCAACCACAAGGGAAGAAGACTGGATGCAAATGAAGAAGTGCAGTCAAATTGTGAAAAGCATTCAATTTGAGTACCGGCAGGTTCATTGCCATCCATTTCAATCATTTTTTTTGCCGTGAAAAAAGATAACTTGGAAATATCTTCTGGATGTTTCAGATTAAGATTAACAAATTGATAACCTTCAGCCAAGCAGAAATTTTCTATTTGTTCGCTTAAACCTGGCTCGCAGCCCCATTCAGATTCCGGACCGCTTTCCAATGGAAACTCTGATTGTCTGAGTTTCCAGGAAGCATGTTTGAGATGATTTTTCCTGGCGTAATCCTGAAGCCTTTCGCTGCCATATAAAAACTCTTCCGGTGTGATGTCTCCCCAACCGCCTATTTGAAAAACTGAACGGTCGCCAATTCTATATCTCAGCCACTCAGCTTTGCAATTTAAAAATACAAATGTTCCACCTTTTTCGAGGTGAGATTTGATGAATAACTTATATTTTTCCGGAAAATCAATTAGTTTAAATCTTAGGTGATTTACAAATTTTGTCAACCATCCATCGTGTACTGGATCAAAATGCTGTATGGTCATCAATCTCGGATCTTTTTTAGCTATTTCTAGTGCAGCGGCCATCGATCTTTGTAGAT
>CAZBRI010000085.1:0-9531 GCA_964494055.1 uncultured Anaerolinea sp. | reverse complement strand
CGAGATCTACACGTCTCTGAACACTCTTTCCCTACACGACGCTCTTCCGATCTTTGACCATTTTTTTATAAATGGAATAAATGTGTTTTGGCCGGCCTGTTATATCTACTTTTATTCCAGATTGGGCAAGAACCCTTGAGAGATGTTCGATGATTTCGGCGATCTGATCCTCCCGGACACTTCTGCGGTCCGAGATTTGTTCAGCGATTTCCCGGTACTTTTCCGGGTTTACATATCTCAGTGAAAGATCTTCCAGTTCCCATTTTATCTGCCAGATACCCAGCCTGTTGGCCAGCGGAGCATGGATATCGAGTGTCTCCTGCGCGATTCTCTTCTGTTTTTCGGGACGGATAAAACCAAGTGTCCGCATGTTATGCAGGCGGTCGGCAAGCTTGATCAAAACAACCCGCACATCATCATTCATTGCCAGGAAGGTTTTTCGAATGGCTTCGATCGCCATTTGTTTCTTCCTTTTTGAGACCTGTTCTGCCGTTGGTTCTTCGTCGTCCTTCCCATCCGGCCGGTCGCTGCGTGAAACCCTGGGCAGGCTGTCGAGCTTTGTAACACCGTCCACAAGGTTGGTGATCACATCTCCAAACTGTTCACGAAGGTCTTTGATGGTTACATGGGTATCTTCAACAGTGTCATGCAGTAAACCGGCAGCGACAACTTCAGCCGGCATTCTCATGTCTGAAAGAATCACTGCGACCGCTACACAATGATTGATATAAGGTTCCCCTGATTGTCGTTTTTGTTCAGTGTGTGCTTCGGCTGCCAGGTTATAGGCACGCTGCACAAGCGCTTTATCAAATGGCGTGTAGTAATCTGGCAGGTTTTCCATTAATTGATCGATGGCAATGGCTTGAGTTACTTTCATAAATGGGTTACCTTCAGCGCAGATTTATTCAGCATTGTTATCTCGGTTTGCAAATTCGCTGATTAAAAGATGATCAATGGTGTTGACCAGGTCGGCAGATCTCATCAAGATGGCGGTTCCGGCAATGCCTGAACCAAGAGATACTTCATCATACGCAATAATATTATTATCTGCAAGTATCGGCAGTGGTTTGAGTAATCCAAAAGGGGAGACTGCTCCCACCCTGTAACCTGTGTTTTCCAGCACTTCAGCCGGGGTCGCCATAGTCAGCCTGTTTTGACCAAAATGCTGGCGGAGTTTTGGCCAGGAGACCTTGGCTGGACCAGCGATCAGGACCATGGCAAAAATTCCATCCCCGATCCGAAATAAAAGGCTTCGAATTACCTGTCCCGGGACATGATTTCTTTCCAAGGCAGCCTGCTCGAGGCTCTCAACCCGGGCAGAGTGGGTGAACAAACTGAACGGGACATTCTTTTCTGTTAAATATTGAATCGCAGCTGAATGTAAACCAATCATGGCAGTTATTTTACCCGTTATTCGGGTTTACTGTCTCAAATTGTCTTTGACTTTTTTGGATCATTAACGTATATTTGACCTATCATTTTGTTACTGGAGGTATTCATGTACTCAATTTTTCTTGAAGAAGGCGCGGAAGGTGCAGGTTTGGGTGTTTATGTCTGGATTGTGCTGGGTGTATTCCTGGTCATGATCATTATTGGTGCGCTGGCTAAGAACAATGGCTGGTTGAAAAAAGAAACCGAGCCTGTCAAACCTGCGCACGATGCGAACGGTCACAGCAGTCATCACTAATAAAACCTGTTTCGAATTCAGTATTTCGTCAGTGCATGATCTTCCTAGATCAGGAATTCCTGATTTGATGGAAGATCATTGATTTAATCTTTCACAGCAAATTATTGATGTTTTTCCCGCATCCCGGGCAGCAAAATCGGGTTAATAATTTCTGTCATAATTCTGATAAAAATGATATAAAATACCAGTAAAATAAGTGCGTAATATTTATGAATAATTTGATAATAATTTTATCGGAAGCGGATTTATTTTGATTTATTAGCAGCATCAATCCTATTATTTACTGCCTCATATATATGAGGTGAAAAACGAGAGACAAAATGGAAAAAGAGAAATTGTTGCAAATGTATTATGAAATGGTGCTGATAAGGCGCCTGGAAGAAAAAGGAGCTGAGTTATACCAGGCAGGTCAGATCGGCGGTTTTATGCACCTGTATATCGGGCAGGAAGCTGTCTCAACCGGTTTGATCAGTGCCCGGGAGCCGCGGGACCGGGTGATCACTGCCTATCGTGATCATGGGGTGGCACTGAACTGCGGAATTTCTGCCAATGAAGTGATGGCTGAATTGCTCGGTAAGCAAACCGGAACTTCCAAAGGCAAGGGTGGTTCCATGCATATGGCTGATGTGTCCAGGAATTTCTGGGGCGGTCATGCCATTGTGGGCGGCCATTTACCGATTGCTTCTGGTTTTGCCCTGGGTGATCAATATGCCAATAATGATAATGTGACAATCTGCATGTTCGGAGATGGTGCAACCAACATCGGATATTTCCATGAGGCGTTAAACTTATCCAAGACCTGGAATCTGCGGGTTTTATGGGTTTGCGAGAATAATCAGTATGGTATGGGTACGGCAGTAGACCGCGCCTCGGCTGTTTCGCAGATCCGTCAGAAGGCAGAAGGTTACGGTATGGCTAATGACCGGGTGGATGGCATGGATGTGATGCAGGTTTATGAAGCATCCAGGAAGGCCATTGAATTTGTCCGGACAAACTCTGAGCCATTCCTGCTCGAGATCATGACTTACCGTTTCCGTGGTCATTCAATGGGTGATCCGGAAAGGTATCGCAAGCAGGATGAAGTAAAGAAATGGGAAGAAAGTGATCCGATCGGTATATTCAGGAAAAAATTGACCGGTAAAAAGATCAGTGAAGCAGCTTTGAGCGAAATTGAATTGCGTGTAGAAAACGAAGTTCAAAAATCTGTTGAGTTTGCTGTCGCCAGCCCGGAACCGGGTATCGAAGAATTATATAAAGATATTTATGCGGATGCGGAATAGGGTTCATCATGGCAAAGATAACAATGCGTGAAGCAATTTCACAAGCTTTAATGGAAGAAATGGATCGGGATGCCTCGGTTTTTATCCTTGGTGAGGAAGTCGGTGTTTGGGGAGGCTCTTATGCTGTCACCAAGGGCTTTTATGATAAATACGGACCACAGCGGGTGAAAGATACCCCTATCGCTGAAAATGCCATTCTTGGCGGAGCGATCGGCGCAGCCATGGTTGGGCAGAGGCCTGTGGCAGAATTGATGACCATCAATTTCGCATTTTCCGCCATGGATTACATTGTTAATCAGGCAGCAAAACTGCATTACATGTTCGGCGGGCAGTTCGTTCTGCCGCTGGTCATCAGGGCGGTGGGCGGCGGCGGTCGTCAGCTGGGCGCAACTCATTCCCAAACTCCGGATGCAATTTTTGCCCATTTCCCGGGTTTGAAGGTGATTGCTCCCGGAACACCGGCTGATGCTAAAGGACTGCTGAAGGCAGCCATTCGGTCCAATGATCCAATATTATTTATTGAGCATGCGACCATGTATCAGACACGCGGTGAAGTACCTGATGGGGATATTGTTATCCCGATCGGCAAGTCAAAAATTCAGCGTGAAGGCAAGGATGTCACAATCATCACTTATTCTAAGGGCCTGGAACTTTCTATGAAAGCTGCCGATGAACTGGCCAAAGACGGAATCCAGGTAGAAATTGTTGACTTGAGGTGTTTGAGGCCGCTGGATATGGAACCGGTGCTCGAATCTTTCAAGAAGACGAACCGGGCTGTGATCGTTGAAGAAGGCTGGAAATCTTACGGGGTTGGCAGTGAAGTAGCCTCCCGTATTTACGAAGAAGCATTCGATTATATTGATGCACCAATCAAGCGTGTGGCTCAGAAGGAAGTGCCTCTTCCGTATAACCGCACCCTCGAACAGGCAGCGCTGCCGCAGGTTGAAGATGTGATAGTTGCTGTAAGGGAGGTGTTGAAATAATGGCTGATTCAATTACCATGCCCAAACTTGGTTTTGACATGCGCGAAGGCGTTCTTGTGCGCTGGGTGAAAAACCAGGGCGAACCGATTAATAAAGGCGACGTGATCGCCGAGATTGAAACAGATAAAGCGACCGTTGAAGTTGAATCACATGTCAGCGGTATTGTCAGGAAAATCCTGGCAAATCCGGGTGACTCTATCCCGGTCGGTAATTCGATTGCTGTGATCGGATCGGCTGATGAAGTGATAGAAGATGAAAAACCGTCTGGAACCGTTGACAGAAAGCCAAACCAGGATAAGACTGAACAAGTGAGTCCACCCGCGCTGCAGGCAGCACCGGTGGACCAAACTGCCTCCGCGGTGGAAGGCAGCAGGCTGAAAGCCTCCCCGTTAGCAAGAAAAGTTGCCAGCAGTCAGCGGGTCGACCTCTCAAAGGTACAGGGAACAGGTCCTGCCGGGCGGATTGTCCGTAAGGATGTAATGGCGGCAATTGGCCAGTTGAGTGACAGTCAAAATGCGGCTGCCGATAAATCTACCGCTGGTGCAGGCAGCAATGCTGGGGCAGTCGTCACGCCAGGCATTCTTACCAGGCAGCTGACTGACAGGGTTGTTCAAACCAGCAAGCTCAGGCAGGCAATCGGCCGCCGCCTGGTTGAGTCCAAGCAGAGTATTCCCCATTTTTATGTTTCGCATGAATACAGGATGGAGGCTTTGCTGGAGCTGAGACGCCAGGTCAATGAAAAATTACCGGACGGTGAAAAACTTTCAGTCAACGATTTTGTTGTCAGAGCTGCTGCTTGCGCCTTGCAGGATTACCCCAACCTGAATTCATCCATACAAAAGAATGAGATCATTCAACATGCCGCAATCAATGTGGGCGTGGCGGTGACTGTGCCCGGCGGTCTGATGACCATTGTTGTCAGCGATACGGTATTTAAATCGGTCCGGCAAATCTCATCTGAGATTAAACTCATGGCAGCCCGTGCCCGGGATGGGAAGGTTAAACCGGAAGATGTTGAAGGTTCAACTTTCTCCACCAGCAATCTTGGGATGTACGACGTCGAGAATTTCAGCGCTATTATCAATCCTCCCGAAGCAGCCATCCTGGCAATCGGATCCTCTCGTGAAGTTCCCGTGGTAGAAAATGGGCTGTTGAAGATTGGACAACGCATGAATTGCACCATCTCTGTGGACCATCGAATCAGCGACGGAGCCGAAGCTGCTCAATTTATGCAATCCCTGGCAAAATACCTGGAAGAACCGCTGCGGCTTTTGATCTAACAAAAATAACAATGCCCGCGGATCAATTCTTCCGCGGGTTTTTTATTTGACTCTTAAATATAAAAACTTTGAACAGGAATACACATGGATATTAATTTAAACACCCCGGCATTATTATTCCCGGCTATCTCCCTGCTGCTGTTGGCTTTTACCAACAGGTTTTTAGCACTTGCAAACCTTATCAGGCAGCTGCACGCGGATTACAGGGTGAGACAGGATGAATCCCTGCTTGGTCAGATTGCCAATCTGCGATTTCGAATTAAGCTGATCCGTGATATGCAGGTTTTTGGTGTCAGCAGCCTGCTGCTCTGTGTGCTCTCCATGATTGCCATTTTCTCCGGCTGGCTGGATGCAGGAAAATGGATTTTTGCAGCCAGCTTGATATTGATGGCAATCGCGCTTGCCATGTCTTTACGTGAAATACAGGTTTCGATTGGAGCATTGGATTTGCAGCTGAAAGATATTGAAGATATGGAACTTGGTAATAGAAATTAATCAACTGCTGCTTGAAAGACGAACCCAATCAAGTTTCGCTCTCACCTGTTGAAAACAATAATTCGATCACCTCGGCAGCTGCTGGTTCGATGCTGGCGTTTACAACTGTGGATAATTGCTCGCTAAAATCAAATACCTTCTCTGTTTCTATTCCAACGATCATAATATTTTGATCAGCTGGCAGCTGCTTTCCCAAATCTCTTCCAAGGGTGAGCGCTCCTGCCAGGGAGATGTCATGTGCTGAGCTGAAATTTTGTATGCCTGGTTTATCCAGTTCATCAAGCGTGCAGGTGATGACAGTCCCAGCCGGATAGCTGCCTGTATTCATAGAATCGACAATGATTGCCTTTTCATAGCCAATCATTTGTTCCATCAAAGATAATCCGGCCAGATCAAACATGTCGAATGTGACAAAAGGCTTTTCTGTCCCTAATTTTTTTTTGACAAGTTTAACAACCTGCCATCCAGCACCATCATCCCCTAAAATGGGGTTACCCAGACCTGCAACAAGAATTTTCACCGGATGAATTAGTCCAAAAACTGTTTGATCACGTCCAGGATCTGACCATCCGCTTTTCGTATAGTCACTTCGAGCGGCATTTGACCTGGCAGCGAATGGGTGGCACAGCCAAAGCATGGATCGTACAGCCTGAAAGCCATTTCAACCCGGTTCAATAAGCCTTCACTGACCACGCCATTCCTGATAAAGCTTTTGGCTGCCTTCTGGGTGGACATTTGTATCGGGGCATAGTTATTTGTTGTGCCAACGATCAGGTTTACCTTAGTGAGAATGCCTCTTTCATCGGTAGTGTAATGGTGCGTAAGGGTGCCGCGCGGTGCTTCAACAATGCCAACCCCCTCAGTGGGAACAGCTGTCGGGCGGGTATGAACATTGGGTGATGTGATCTCAGGGTTGGAGGCCAGCTCTACCCAATTTTCGGCAGCATACAACAATTCGATCAGCCTGGCCCAATGAGCGGTAAGTCTCTGGTGAACAGGTTTCCCACCCAGAGTGGAATAAAATTCTTCATAGGCTTCCTGTGCTTTCGGGGTAGCCATACCGTCTGATGCATTCAAACGCGAGAGAGGGGTTGCCATGTAAACCCCGGATTCTTTACCATCAATGAAACCTTTCCAGCCAACATTTTTTAAATAGGGGAATTTTAAGTAGGTCCATGGTTCAACATGTTCGGCAATATGCAGGTGATAATCTTTCGGTTCATATTTGACAAATTCTTTTCCATCCGGGTCAACCACGCGGACTTTTCCATCATAAAAATTGATCTTGTTATTTTCATCGACCATTCCCATGTAATAGGTGCGGTGTGAATAAATATCCCCGAGTATCAAATCCAGGTATGCCTTATTTGATAATACGATGTTTTTAAATGTTGACAGTGAAAAAAGTGCAAAATCAATTGCCCAGCGGCCCATCTCCAGGATCTCTTTTCTTTCTTCTTCAGAAAGGATTTTTGTTATGCCCCCGGGTATTGATGTGGCCGGGTGCACCTTCCTGCCGCCGATGATCTCAACCACGGTATGACCGTATTTTCTCATCTGGATGACCTTGCTGCCGATCTCCAAACCTACTTTGTGAATGACACCCAGAATGTTCCTTTCTGCGACAGGGGCATCCGGCCCCATGATGAAATCAGGCCCGCCGAGCGCATAAAAATGGGTGGTGTGATCTGTGGCATAAAATGCCATATATAGCAGTTCCCTGAGTAATTTGGCAGTATATGGCGGATCCACATGATAAACAGCATCTGCAGCCTTGGCAGCAGCCATGTGATGAGCCTCAGGGCAAACACCACAGATTCGGTTGGTTAACAATGGCATTTCTTCCACAGGCCGGCCGACGCAAAAACGCTCGAAGCCCCTCAGTTCCGGTATTTGAAAATAAGAATTGGCAGCATTCCCCTGTTCATCCAAAAATATTTCGATCTTGCCATGTCCTTCGAGGCGGGTAACAGGATCAATGGTGATCTTGGTTGTGTTTGTCATGGCAGGCTCCTAATTCCCGTTTTTGTGCCAGCTGGATTTTCCTGTGCGGAGTAATGAATCAGCGAGATTGAAGCGGTAGAACTGACCGGCCGGGTCCGGGATTCCGTCCAGGATGGTTTCAATCTGCCCCGGGTCATTTGCGTCGATCACAGATGCAAAAGCGGTGATCAAGCGGGCACCATAATCGATCACACCTTCTGCGGCACCATAACAGCCAATGCATTGTGCCCCAACCCTCGGACAGCGTGCATTACAACCAGAGCGCGTTGCAGGTCCATTACAGGGAATGCCCTGCTCTAAAACGCATAACTGCGGGTCCAGGGGCGCAATATCCTGGATACGGTGAAATTTGGTAATCAGCTTGATGTTCCGGCTGCGCGGGCATTCATCGCAAACAGTTGAATTTCCAGCGCCGATCACCGAACCTTTTGGCGGCAGCTCGGCTTTGCCATTGATCACCTGTATCACAAGATCGATCACATCAGAGATCTGGTGAGATTCAGGCGGGCAGCCAGGCATGAAGTAATCTACATCCACCACCTGTGCCAGGGTTTTAACCCTGGAATTCATTTCCGGTAATGTAAGCGTTCCATCCGGCGTCTTGTAAGATAATTGGGGCGCATTGCCTTCGAAGGAATCGGTTGTAATTGTATGGAATGCAGTTTGAACAATTTCTCCTGCAGGGGAGAGATTTGCCAGCCCGGGGATGCAGCCTTCTGTTGCGCAGGAGCCAAACGAAACAAGTATCTTTGATTTTCTCCGTAATAAATGAGCAATCTCCTCATTTTCATGGTTACGCATACTTCCGTTGAATAGTGTCAGGAGTATGGACCCATCTTCCATGGCTTCAAGATCTTTGTACTTGGCGTCCATGGCGACAGGCCAGAAAACAATTTCAAAATTCGCATCTACTTCCAGGATCTTTTCATGGGTATTAAGCACTGCGATTTCACAGCCCCCGCAGGCTGAGGCCCAGTACATGGCAAATTTTGGCTTTGGATTCATACAGCCTCCGCTTCAGGCACAAGTTCATCATCTAAATTGTTCCATTTCGGCCAATTCAATGGTCCAAGTGCCTTGATTTCACCTACAAACTGGGTGATCTCATTTGCAAATTTCATTCCTTCTGCAGCGCTGGCCCAGATTAGTTTGATCCGCCCGGGTTCAATGCCAAATCCTTGAAGAGTCCGCCTGAGCAGCGTGAATCTTCGCAGAGCTTTGAAATTTTGGTCGATGTAGTGACAGTCTCCCGGGTGACAGCCGGTAATGATGACACCATCTGCACCGCCGGCCAGGGCTTTCAATACAAACGTGGGATCAAGACGTCCTGAGCACATCAGGCGAATAAGCCTGACGTTTGGTGCATATTTCACCCTGGCAGTTCCTGCTGTATCAGCAGCCCGGTAGGAGCACCAGTTACAGGTAAAACCGACAATGACAGGCTCGAATTCTTCGTTCATCAGGCCTCCTGTATGCTCATCAACAATCCATCGATCTGCGCGAATATTTGATCATTGCTGAAACCTGTTCCGCTGATGGCTCCAGCAGGGCAGGCAGCAACACATGTGCCGCATCCCTGGCATAAAGCCGGATTAATCCGGGTAACCCCAAGGTCATCGATGAATGAAATGGCCGAGAATGGGCAGAGATTATTGCAGATCCGGCAGCCGGAGCAATGGGTTTCGTCCACGGTTGCCCGGATCGGTTCAAGCTCGACTTCTTTTTGCAGGATCTTATCCAGTACCCTGAGATCGGAAGAGCGTCGTGTAGGGAAAGAGTGCTTAGCGCCGTAGGTGTATAGG
>CAZBRI010000084.1:0-9644 GCA_964494055.1 uncultured Anaerolinea sp. | reverse complement strand
TGTTAAATTTAAACAAAGAGGTTGGCACTACTTTGATCATTGTTACCCATGATCCAAAAGTTGCCGCTCAAACACAGCGTATCATCCGCATACGCGACGGAATGGTAGATTTGGAGACAGCATGAACGCCAGTCAGATCCTTATTGAAGCACTTGAAAGTCTTAATAGTAATAAAATGCGCTCTGGTCTGACAATTCTTGGAATTGTTATTGGTGTAGCTGCTGTCATCGCCATGCTTGCAGTCGGACAGGGAGCACAAAATTCAATTACCGGATCAATCAATGGTATCGGTACAAATGTTCTTTTTGTTTTTACCGGTAATCAGATGGGACCTCCAGGACGAAATCAGGGTGCTTCCAAAAATATTAAACCCCTGACAATGGGCGATGCAAATGCGATCAATGATGTATTTGCAGCACCGTCAATCTCTGCTGTTGCGCCTGTTTTACAGGGTTCTGCAGAAGCATCTGCATTGGGTTTGACAACCAACACTACAGTTTATGGTGTTACCCCGGCTTATGGAGTGGTCAGGAATATCACAGTTACCGAAGGTGAATTCTTAAATAATGAAAACTATCTTGGTCATGCCTCAGTTGCCGTCATCGGTCCTGACCTTGCTGATAAGCTTTTTGGACGAAAAGACGGTCTTGTTGGAGAGACAATCCGAATTTCTGGCCAGCCATTTCGTTTGATTGGAGTCCTTGAAAGTAAGGGCGGTTCTGCTTTTGGAAATGCGGACAACCAGGTAGTCATCCCAATGACAACAGCCCGCGACAGGGTTCTGCATAGAACAAATGATGGCGTTGATATTATTTTTGTTCAATCCGTTAATGCTGAATCTACAACCCTCGCATCAGATGAAATAAAACAAATCATGCAAACACGCCATAAAATCCCGGTTGGCGGCGAAAATGATTTTACCGTCTTCACCCAGCAGGATATGCTGGCTACAGCTTCTTCAATTACGGGAATTCTGACTGTATTCCTGGGCGGTATCGCTGCTATCTCACTGCTTGTCGGCGGGATCGGGATTATGAATATCATGCTGGTTTCAGTAGCCGAACGAACACGTGAAATTGGTTTACGAAAAGCCCTCGGAGCAAAGAAAAGGGACATTCTTACCCAATTCCTGGCGGAATCATCTCTTCTAAGCCTGCTGGGAGGCATCATCGGGATCATCCTGGGATGGACAATTTCCTATATTGTCGGCCGGGTGGCTGCTGCTACAGGGAACGTATTTGATCCATCTATCACGACCAGTTCAGTATTACTAGCGACAATTTTTTCCGCAGCGATCGGGATGTTCTTCGGAATTTATCCTGCAAACCGTGCAGCCAGCCTTCAACCTGTTGAAGCCTTGCGGTATGAATAAACACTCATTTTAGAATTTCAGCCTGCTCTGTCCTTTTTGTTTCAGAAAATCAAGGCTAGTTTGGCGGCATTTATGGCAAAAAAAATATTAGTCATCGATGATGAACCAAAAATTCTCGAGATCTGCCAGGATTATTTACGGGCTTCCAGTTTCGAGGTGATCACAGCCAGGGACGGGATTCAGGGATTACACCTTTCCCGTATCGAAAAACCTGACCTGATCGTCCTCGATTTAATGATGCCCGGTATGGATGGATTGGATGTTTGCAGATCCCTGCGCAGGGAAGGCAATATTCCCATTATCATGCTCACTGCCCGGGTCGAAGAAAGCGATAAACTGGTCGGGCTTGAACTTGGCGCAGATGATTATTTAACCAAGCCTTTCAGTCCGCGGGAACTTGTGGCACGTGTCAGGGTTGTGCTGCGGAGAAGCAGCGGAGATAATACAAGCGATATTATCCGGGTTGGAGAAATCAACCTGGACAGAACACGTTATGAAGTGGTGCTGCCGGAAAAAACCATTTTATTAACACCCACTGAATTTGAGATTCTTGCCACACTGATGAAACAGCCCGGGCGGATATTCTCGCGTGCCCAGTTATTGACTTCTGTACACGGCATTGCATTCGAAAGCTATGAAAGGGCGATAGATTCTCACATTCGCAATCTTCGGAAAAAGCTTGAAAATGAAAACGGGGAAAGCCGCTATATCATCACGGTTCACGGGGTAGGTTATAAATTTGAAGCCTGAAATTATAGATCCCACAGTCCGGCCGATTCAGACACGTTTGTTTGTTTTACTTTTACGAACATTCGCGGCTGCAGTATTATCCATTACGGTCGTGATATTGGCAGTGATGGCTTATTTTCTCACCTATCCATCAAGTTATAACCCTATCGAACGCCTGCCGATCATAATCAGCCTGGAAACATACTACCTGGTCAATGATAATTGGCAAAATGTTGATGTCCTTCCTAAAAATCAGGTGCTGGCTGACTTTCACAAGTTTTGGGCAAGATCAATTTTGCTCGATACAAAAAGTATCATCGTTTTGGACCATGGCAGCAGTCAGACACCTGTGGTTGGCACGATCTATAATAAAAAATCAACTGATACCAGCATACCGATCCTGGTTAATCAAAAGGTAGTCGGGCAGTTATTATTTGATGAAACTTTTTCACCAAATCTCACATCGGGATCCCTGGACTTCCTCTTTCCGATCGGTGTCATATCGCTTCTGATGGCAATTCCTACTATTATCATCGGGCTGGTATTTATGCGCCGTTTTGTAAATCCGCTGGCTGAAGTGATAGCAGCTTCCCGTGCAGTCGCTGGAGGTGATCTTTCAACAAGGGTAAATTCATCCGGACCCGGAGACTTAAAAACACTTTTAGACAGCTTTAATCACATGGCTGAATCTCTCGAACAAAGAACTATAGAGAGAAGAAATATGCTGGTGGATATTGCCCATGAACTTCGAACACCACTGACTGTGATGCGCGGCAGACTGGAAGGTATCGTTGACGGCGTTTATGAACCAACCCCCGAACAGGTGGGACCTGCACTTGAAGAAACTTATTTACTTGAGCGCCTGGTTGAAGACCTTCGTCTTTTAACCCTTGCAGAAACTGGTCAATTACATTTCGAATACCGTGAAGTGAATTTAAAGGATATTACATCTTATGTCATCGACTTATTTCAAGCCCAGGCAGAGGATAAAAATATTACTGTAAAGCTTGTGTCATCAGATGCGCCTTGCAATATTATGGTTGATCCGCAAAGGATCAAACAGGTGATAGGAAACCTGTTAAGCAATGCACTCCGATATACACCCGAAGGCAGCACAGTGATCATTGCGATCGAAAAAACCGGTGAAAATATTATATTTTCTGTAACGGATAATGGTCCTGGTGTACCCGCAGAAGATATTGAAAATCTTTTCCAGCGTTTCTGGAGAGGCGAAAAATCCCGGTCACGCTCATCGGGCGGCGCAGGGCTCGGCCTGGCAATCGTTCGCCAGCTGATCGAAGCCCAGGGCGGGACGATCAGGGCCGTGAACGTACCGCAAGGCGGTCTGCAATTTATCATTAAATTCAGTGCTGGACCCCAGGCATCCTGATCAGTTTACACATTCAACTCTCCAACTTTTTCACCCCTAATCAAACAACACAGGAATTATCAAATGAAAACCTTTAATTTAACCATTTATTCAGATTATATATGACCATGGTGTTATGTCGGCCAGGGTGTGGTCGCAAAGCTGGAAAATAATTTTAATGTAGTTGTTGAATGGATGCCTTTTTACCTCAGACCGGATACCCCGCCTGAAGGAATGGAACTTCCTGATTACATAAAGAAATCAATGGCATCCGGTTCTGATAATCGTTTAAAAGAATTGGCAGCGCTGTATGGTCTTGAGTTTGTTCATCCCGGGCGGATAATCAATACAAGGCTTGCTCACGAATCTTTTGAATATGCAAAAGAAATGGGCAAGGGACGAGAATTTCATGCAGCTGTGTTCACCAAAGTGTACGGGCAGGGCCAGGATGTCAGTAAATGGGAAGTATTACGGAAAACCGCCGAAGAAATGCAGCTTGACCCTGAAGAGATGCAGACGAAGGTAATGAGCGGAATCTATACCAGGGCTGTAAATGAAAAAGTTCAAACTGCCTCAAAAATAGGTGTTACAGGTGTTCCAACATATGTGATCAATGATCAGTATGCCATTGTAGGCGCTCAGCCTTATGAAGTATTTATAAATGCACTCGATCAAATTTTGAAGAAATAAGTATGGAATTTTATTTTATTCGCCACGGACAATCTGAGAATAATGCAAATACAAACAACCCTGAATATATTGAAAGCCCGGATCCCGAGCTGACTGAAAAAGGGCTCGAACAAGCAAGCATTCTGGCGTTATATCTCAAAAATAGACAGGCTATTGCCAATTTTGAGGGCTGGAATGACCAAAACCAGTACGGTTTTGGCTTAACACATATGTACAGCAGTTTGATGGTTCGTGCGGTCGGTACAGGCTATCCGGCAGCATCATCACTTGGTTTACCACTCACCGCCTGGCGGGATATTTTTGAGGAAGGCGGGATTTACAGCCGCACCGATAAAGACCTGCAGGCTGGTTTGCCAGGGAAAAATCGTGCATATTTTGAAAATCGATTCCCTCAGTTTAAACTCCCCGAAGAACTGGATGGTGCTGGCTGGTGGAACCGGCCGTTTGAGGAAAAAAACGAACGTCAACCTCGGGCCGATCAGTTTTTTGCTGATCTGTTAAAAGATCACCAGGATCAACCAGGAAGAGATGCTCACCGTGTTGCAATTTTCAGTCATGGCGGATTTTTCATGCGCCTGATGTGCACTATGTTAGCCATCCCCTGGCGTAAGGCAGGCCGGGATTTATCTTCCTGGTTTTTTCTAAATAACGCGTCCATCAGCCGTTTTGATATTTCAAATGGTGAGCTTACGGTCAGGTATATCAATCGCACCGATCACCTGCCGCCATCCCTGATCACTTGATTTTTTCTGACCTATAAAGACCCGGAGCCCGCTGACTTCGGGTCTTTTTTATTTAAATTCAGGACTAAAGTACTACTGGACTTTATACAAATAACACGCTAGTATTGTGGTACGTGCGGTCTGACCACCAAACCAGAGGAGAAGCATGAAAATAACACCTTTCCCCCGTCACACACTTGCCGAAGCAGTTGCCGGAAAGATCGCTGGCACACTGATCGATGGAACCCTCAAACCCGGCGAACAATTAGCGCCTGAACGTGAATTGATCAACCAGATGGAGATCAGCCGGGCTACACTGCGAGAAGCTTTGAAAGCCCTGGAAGAGAATCATTTGATTGAATCACGCCCGGGGGTTGGCTGGTTTGCATGCGAGATCACAGCAAAAAATATCTCGATGGCACGGGAATTAGCCCGTGATTCTTCATCCACTCAATCACAACGGAAAGCTGTTGACGAACCCAAGACAGGTCCCCGGCGTGTCCCGATTGGTCCAGAAAAACCCATTCATATCCCCAACCTCAGTACGGACCGTCTTGGCACATTTGATTTTATCTCCTGGTGGGAACGCGAAAAGGTAGCGAAAGCGAAAGTGATGGTGGTTGGCGCTGGTGCACTGGGCAATGAGGTGATCAAAAACCTGGCACTGATGGGTGTTGGGAACATCTTTATTGTCGATTTTGACAATATTGAAGCAGCCAATCTTAGCCGGTCGATTCTATTCCGTGAATCTGACAACCGTAGAAATAAGGCAGAAGTAGCTGCAGCTCAGGCAAAATCGATCAATCCCCAGGTCAATGTCCAATTTTTCAATGGAGACATTACATCCGGACTCGGGCTGGGTATCATCCGCCGGATGGACGTCATCATCGGCTGCCTGGATAATCGTGAAGCCCGGCTGGCTTTGAATCGATTCTGCTACTGGATGAGACAACCCTGGGAGAATGAAGCGATCCAGAAACTGCTGGCACTTGCCCGTGTTTTTGTACCTGGCCAGGGGACATGTTACAAATGCACACTCACCGAAGCTGCCAATCGTGATTTATCCCTGCGCTATTCATGCCCGCTGCTTGCGCGGCAAAACATTCTCCTGGGAAAGGTGCCCACCACCCCTACGATCGCCTCAATCATTGGCGGTATTCAATCCCAGGAAGCCTTGAAACTGATCCACAACATGCCGGTAGAAGCCGGTAAAGTGATCCATTTCAACGGTCTCAACAATGAGATGCACACAACTGCCTACAGCCCCAGGGACGATTGTGAAAGCCATTGGATCTATGGCGATATTATCCAGCTTCCAGCCAGGGCTGAGATCACAACGCTGGAAGATATGCTGCGAATCGTCAGGTCAGATCTTGGCCCGCATGCTGTGATCGAACTGGACCAGGAATTACTGTTATCACTGGACTGCCCCGTCTGTCATACGAGCGAAAAGGTATTTATGCCTCTCAGCCAGGTGAGCTTTGAGAATGGTCTGTGCACAGTCTGCGGAACCCTGCGGGAAACACAGCTCACCCATATGATCACCGGTGAAGAAAATTATCTGCATCGCACCCTGGCAAGTGTAGGTGTACCTGCATTACACATTTTACGGGCCAACAACGGCGAAGAGTACCGCTTCTATGAGTTGACTGGCGACCTTGCAGAAGCCCTGCATTTTAATCACTTCAATAAGCAGCAGGAAAAAAATCATTTACGTGGACGAATTCGTCTGAACACTGAGATCGATCCCGCCAGTCAAGCCGGTCGAATTAAACTTCGGAATTAACCTAATCCTGCCTGGATGAATCACATGACCCGACCGAATGTACAGACATCGCCAATTTCTCCCGTCGAGTTTGTTCAAAAACTCCTGCTGATATTTTTATTAATCACGGACTCAGCATTCTGTACTTATTATTTATTCAAAATAAAACCGGGAATGAATATCCTCCTGCAGATTATTTTTTCCGATATGCTGATTGGTTTGTTATCCGGCTTAATGGTTCGAGCTTTATTTGGAAAACGCTCCTGGATCATCAAAAATATCATAGGTTCAAGCGTCCTGGTGTTCGGATTGATCTTCCTTGGCTGGTTATCTGGCTGGAAAATTGGCTTCGGTCCGCTAATCTTCTGGCGAAACACAATTGATTGGCGTGGGTTGATCAATATTTCAATTGGGCTTTCCTGCATGATTCTCGCACTTAAGGCATGGAATGCCAGGCTGTCCCGTACTTTACCGGAAATAAGTCAGGTTGTAATATCGTCTGCTACCGTCAGTAATCATGTTCAAGCCGAACTTCAACCGCTCAAAATACCGTCTGACGCGCCTGTTGACCCGCCTGCCCAGAGAGTTATTACAAAAAATATTTCAAGGAATACAAAAGCCAGAGGCGGATCTTTACCTATAAAAAAAATTACTGGCAAGGGTAGAAAAGCGAAAACGAATTCTAAATCTATCATTCACCTTGCTAATAAAGAAGAACATTTATGCCCGTATTGCCTTGAACCGGTGACATCCGGGGACGTTCGCGGCATCGTCGAATGCCAGATATGTCATACCCTTCATCATGGCGATTGTTGGGAAATCACCGGTGCCTGCCAGGTTCCGCACTATACATCCTAAAGAATATTGTTCAGGAGAATTCATGAGCGAATTAAGCGTAACGATCATTTTACCCAGCGGCGGGGCCAGGAATGCAGATATCCCGGATGATGTCAGCATTCATGATCTGTTGACTGAACTGGCATCCCTGTTGCAGCTCCCCACGATCGGTCCTGACGGCAGACCCATGGGTTACCGGCTGGATAGTAAAGCCCTGGGAAGAGAATTGAAAGAAAATGAGACCCTGTCCAATGCCGGCATACCCAATAATGACAGGCTGATGTTGACTGCCGATATCACAGCCGGCAGCGTCGATCTGCAGCAAAGTCCCCGAATCAGGAGACTTAGGGCAGATGCCGAGTTAATGAATGAACTGGCTGCCCGCAGCGA
The DNA here is from genome assembly GCA_964494055.1 of uncultured Anaerolinea sp. GTDB lineage: Bacteria > Chloroflexota > Anaerolineae > Anaerolineales > Villigracilaceae > UBA5195. Next base: position 1,770 of record CAZBRI010000084.1, on the reverse strand, counting down.
CCTGATCAGTTTTGTTTCAAAATCCCCCCAGCCTAACATCCCTGCCGAAACCTATATTGTTACCTTCAAATGCAAATCTATTTCAGGGATAGATTTTTTGGGAAAGCCTAAGTTCAGCGAAGATCACCAGGTGGAGATCTATCTTCATAATCAATACCCGCAGCGCTGGCCGGGCATGAAATGGCTAACCCCTATCTGGCATCCAAACATTAACCATTTAAACGGTACTGTCTGCATCGATGCCGCCTGGTGGACTGCATCCCGCTCTCTTGACCGCCTGGTCATCATGCTGGGCGAAATGCTTCAGTGGAAAAATTTTCATGATGATCCTACAAAACCTCCGTTTCCATGGGACGCAGACGCAGCCCGCTGGTCCCGCGAATACCGCAAGAAAAATCCTGGTGCTTTTCCTGTCGATAACAGGGAACTTTTACGCCCTGAACGGATAAAGATAAAAGAAGAAATTACAAAACCCGGTACAAGGATTCGTTTGAAATAATGTCCTCGTATTTTATCAACCACGATTTTATTCATAATAAACACAACTATTCAATAAGGAGATTAAAAAATGTCTGATACCCCGGTTACCATTGTGCTGCCCTCAGGCGGCAGTCGAAACGCAGAAATCCCGAATGATGTCCAGGTGAAAGAACTGTTACCTGAATTGACCACTTCTTTGCAGCTGCCTGTCACAGGGCCAGATGGACGGCCTGTCCTTTACAGGCTGGATAGTAAAGCCCTTGGCAGGGAGCTTAAAGAAACTGAAACCCTCACAGACGCGGGTGTACCGGAAGGTGACCGATTAATGATGACGGCAGACGTTACCGCAGGATAGCATTATCCTGTCAACAGAGTCTTTCCTGCCCATCATCCGGGTTCTTAACGACGATGGATGATGGGCACCAAAAATTATTTGAGACAACATGATCCCTAAAAGTTCAGTTCGATTAACCCAGGCTGACCCGCCAATGCCAACTCCATTACCAATGCCGGCTGAAGATGCCGAACAATGGCGTTCTATTTATGAAGAAAATGGATTGGAAACTAATATCAAAGTATTTATCAGGCAGGAGGCATATGCCATTATGTGTGTCCATGCAGCCGTTGATCTTGAAGAAGAAAGAGGCGGCATGCTGTCAGGTAAATGGCATATTGATGAAGAAACTGGACAAGAATTTATCGTCATCGAGCATGCCATTCCTGCAAAATACACCCGTCAGGGAAATGTATTTTTAACTTTTACCCAGGATTCCCTGGTTAATTTTCATAATGAGATTGAAAAACGCTATCCTTCCGATCAAATTGTCGGCTGGTATCATACCCACCCCAAAATGGGTGTTTTCCTGTCCAATTATGATACCTGGCTGCATTCAAATTTTTTTCCGGAACCCTGGCAGGTAGCCCTGGTGATAGAACCACAAAAAAATCTTGGCGGGGTCTTCATCAGGCAGAAAGATGGCAGCCTTGACCCGGCCCAATATTTCGGTTTTTTTGAAATGGTTGATCAGCAGCAGCTGAGCATTGTGAATTGGGAAAATTTATCAAATCATAAAGATTCAGACTAAAGTTTTCAATTACTAGTAATTGATTTTTGACCATTTATTGTTAGTTGTTATCGAGGAGCATCACGTATGAACAGGTTGATGAGAACCTATTATTTTGCAATTCTCGGGGGCATAGGCGGGTTGATCGGTTGGAAGATCAGCGATATTCTGGGTTTATCTTTTTTTCAAAATATCTACATGAGCGAGGCGGTGGTCGGTACTCTGA
>CAZBRI010000083.1:0-9663 GCA_964494055.1 uncultured Anaerolinea sp. | reverse complement strand
ACGTTGAACCGGTTGAATTGAACTACCTGCGGGAAGCAGCTGTTGCCAACAGCCTGATGACTCAGGCCGATGGGGCGGCTTTCCACCGTCAGCGTCTGCAGGAACATCCGCTCGGATTTGGTGAAGATGTCCGCCTCAGACTGAACACCGGCGCTGCATTTACATCCAGCGAATACAGCCTGGCCCGCCGGACACAAAGTGAAACACGCCGGAAAATGGAACATTTCTTCAAAGAATTTGACGCCCTGCTGCTGCCATCCACCCCCATCTCGGCCCCGTTAATCGAAGGGAATGATGCCCTTGAACAAGCCAGGAGACTGACACGATTTACAGCACCATTCAATTTGACCGGTCTGCCCGCAATTTCCATTCCATGCGGTTTCACCTCCACTGGCATGCCTGTTGGATTACAGATCATCACCAATGCCTGGCATGAAAAGAAACTACTCCAGGCTGCGTATGCCTATGAACGCTCAACAAGGTGGCATCAACAAAAACCCGTCCTGTAACCCGTCAGATTAATAATCAAAAAGCAGCTGTCCTCGTTATGGACAGCTGCTTTTTTAATGTTCGCGTAATTTTTCAAGAACCCTTGCGAGATCAGGAGGGATGGGAGCTTCAAATGCCCTTGGCTTTTCTTCCCCGGGGATCGTGATCGACAACCGGAAAGCATGCAGAAATTGCCGGTCTAAATCCACGGTGGCCTTTTTTCGGCCATATATGGGGTCTGCCGTGATCGGGCAGCCAAGGAATGCGCAGTGCAGCCTTATCTGATGAGTCCTGCCGGTGTGAGGATGAAATTCCAGCAGAGTGTGGAAGGGAAAACTTTCCAGGGTTTTATACTCACTGACTGCTTCCCGTCCTTTGGCAATGGTTGTGACAGCCATTTTCTTTCTTTGATGTGGATCTCGTCCAATCGGTGCATCCACCCTGCCGGTCGGTGTCGGCGGTTTGCCATCCACAAGCGCAAGGTACGTTTTCTCAACCTTCCGTAACCGGAATTGATCCTGCAGCCAGCGGTGAGCGCGTTCATTTTTGGCCATGATGATCAACCCTGAGGTATCTTTATCCAGCCTGTGAACCACGCCTGGCCGTTCTTCTCCGCCGATACCTTCTATATCAGGGTCGTGGCCAAGCATCGCATTGACCAGGGTGCCATTCTCATGACCGGCGGCCGGGTGAACAACCATGCCAGCCGGTTTATTGATAACGATCAACTCGTCGTTTTCAAAGATCACATCCAGCGGGATTTTTTCTGCCAGCAGTCCGGCTGACTGAACTGGGGGGATATTGACAGTCACAAGATTCCCATCAGAAAGAACCTGTCCACCCTTTTTAGCTGGAATACCATTAATCAGCACACAGCTGTCTAAGATCAAACCCAGTAAACGGGAACGTGAAAATTCCGGCAGCTGGGCTGACAGATATTTATCCAGACGCGCTTTGTCACCTTCAAAATGAAATTGTTCAATCCGGTCACTCACCCGGATTTTCCCCCAAATCTTTTTCCAGACTGCTGCCGATCACATTCTCATCTTCGGGATTTGGTTGGCTCTCATCATTGAGAATTGCAAGCTTTTGTTGGTCAGCCAGTTTTCGCTCTTTTTGTTCTTTAAACCATATTCCAATCAGTAGGACAACCACACCGAGTGTAATGGATGAATCAGCAATATTAAAGACTGCGAAATTTCCCACAGATATAAAATCTGTTACCTGACCATTATTTGTCAGGCGGTCAACCACATTACCGAGCGCTCCGCCCATCTGCATCCCCATGGCCAGTTTTAACCACCAGTCTTCATCTTCCACCTGCGGGTAATAATAAATTATCAAACCTGCTACGATAAAAGCCAGAACTGTAAAAACCCAGCCGTAACCGGAAAAAGACCCGAAAGCTGCACCGGTGTTATACCAGTGAACGATTCGTGCATAAGGCTCAAGCCATTCCAGACCCTGCGGAAGCCAGGTATCTCCCAATGGCAGCTTTCTGACCAGTATTTTTGTCCACTGATCGAGCGTAATCACAATTGCTGCCGTTAAAAACAACCGGCCATAATTCAATAATTTCTTCAACTTACCTCCAAATCCATACCTGGATTATACCTTAGTGCTCATTCTCTTCAAAAAATATGCCCGGGATCTAATTCAGCCGAATGATTGACAAACACCCTTGGAACCCTCGCGCTGATATTGGTCATGATCTCGTATGAATTTGTCCCTGCCCATACTGCCATATCATCAGCAGTAATTTCTTCACCGGTCAGGGCTGATCTGCCTAGCAGGATCACTTCGTCACCGATTCGGGCTGTATCATCCTCCAGGTCAATCATGCATTGATCCATACAGATCCTGCCAACCTGCTGATATTTTTTCCCGTTAACCAGAACACCTGCCTTGTTTGACATGCAGCGAAAATAACCGTCGCCATACCCGCATGGTATGGTAACTGTTCGAACAGCATGATCAGACACCCACAGCGAACCATAACTGACAGGGTCACCAGGCTGTGTAATTTTGCTGTACACCACGCTGGATTTCCAGGTGAGTGCCGGGGCTATTTTAACGGATCGGAGTGCATGCACGTCAGGGTAAACCCCATAAAACATCACACCAGGTCTCACCATATCAAAATAGCTTTCGGGCAGATTTAATATCGCTGCTGAGTTTGCAGCATGGCGTAATGGCGGTGCAGGAATACCGCGTTTCGAATAGAATGACAAAACCTGGTTAAACCGTTCAAGCTGAACACTGGCATACGCAAAACCGGGCTTCCGGACAATATTTTCAGGTTCAAGCAGCTCAGAATTCGCGAAATGGGTGTATATCCCTTCAATTTCAATATTATTACATTGCAGGGAATATTCAAGAAAATCATCAGCTTCGTACCAGCGCACTCCCGATCGTTCCATACCGGTATCAATCTTCAAATGAACCTTAATCCGCCTGCCTGTTTCTATAGAAATGGCATTGGCAGCCTGCAAAACGGCTTTGGAAGAAGCAGTGAGTGTCAGGTCATGTTCAAGGTAATAAGGAATATGATCCGTTAAGGTTCCGCCAGCAACCAGGATCGGCTTTTTTATCCCGATTTCCCGCAGGTGTATTCCTTCATCCAGAACTGCAACACCAATGGCATCCACAAATGGCTCAATATACGGTGCAACTCCGTCCACACCATGCCCATATGCATTCGCCTTCAACATAACAAGTACTTTGGCTGGCTCTACTTTTTCCCGGATCGCTTCAACGTTTCTGCGTAATTGGAAAAGATCTATCACTGCATGTGTCGGGCGTAAAGGTGTGATCATAAATGTATTTTAGTACTTTCTATATTATTTTTTATTTGTTTCTGCTGTGACTTTAAAAAAAGAATGCTTGATATACAATAAACAATCCAAGTATGGGTGTAACTCACCTGTTGCCCGATATAAATTAACCTTTTTAAAACTGTAAATGAAATTTCATGGTAATCTTTAGCATAATTCAACGCTAGTCTCAGGATTATAACGGAGGTTGTCATGTCAAGCTTGGATTCATTACGAGAAATCTATCCCTTTGATGCTAAAACCGGGACATTCACCATACCAACACGATTAAAAGTTTATGCTGATTTTTTCAATCCGCTTGATCCTTCCCCTGCCCCATCCAGGGACCTTTCCATGGACCTGGTAAGCTACTTCAACCAGTGTTCTGAAGAGATTTTTGACAAATATCCACTGACCCTGAGTATTGAAATTCAATCTGAATCCAGGGATAACGCGCGAGAAGCGGAATGTTTACAGAGCCTGCGGACTTTTTACCAGCATGAGATATTTGTAATGCAGGCTGAAATCCGCCGGCAGCGTATGCGCGCGCTGAAATACCTGCTTGTTTCGATTGCCTGTCTTTCAGTCTATGTCATCAGCGAAGGCAGAGCTCTTGATTATTTTCCCCTGACACTGCTGCGTGAAGCAGTGTTGATCGGCGGCTGGGTGTTTATGTGGGAAGCCGTTACCCTGAATTTTATTGAGATGGATTCATTCATTCAAAAAATCAGAAAACATAAACGGATGATCTCAGCAAATGTGGTCTTTTCCAGATCAGTTGATAAATAGTGAGTGTACTTCTCTTTTGAGCGAAGCAGGGTTGCAAAATCCCGGTTTCTAATCTCCTGCCTTGATCAACAGGTTATAATGAATTTATCAAATGGTTTATTCAAAGGAAAAAATTATGAAAATCGTCACGGATTGTGCAGCAGATATGAACAGCAGCGAATTAAAAGAACTTGATATTGTACAGGCACCTCTTTTTATACAATTTCCAGAAGGTGAAGTAAACGCGATCGATATCAGCCCGGACGATTTCTACAATCGGCTGGAAGCCATGAGACCCACGATTCCATCAACCGCCCAGCCATCCAGTGGTATGTTTGAACAGATTTACCGGAAACTGGCGGAGACCGAAAAAAACATTTTCTCGATCCATATATCTTCCGGTCTTAGTGGAACCATCAACTCAGCCAGGGTTGGCGGTTCGCAGGCAAAAGACCAGGCGGAAGTAAGTTTCTGGGATACGATGACACTCTCAGGCGGAGAACGGTTCCAGGTGCTGGCAGCAGCTATGGCTCAAAAAGCAGGTTGGACAATGGAGAAAATACAGGAACGATTGGCCGCGATACGCGCCAGTACTGAAGTAATCTACACTCTTGAAACACTGGAATACCTGGCTCGCGGCGGGCGTATCGGCCGGGTACAGGCTCTCATGGGTTCTCTCTTAAAATTAAAACCTGTGATCAATGTTTCGCATGATGATGGCAAATACAGCACAGTCACAAAAGCACGAACCATCCCGGCTGCCCTGGAAGCTTTGACCGATAATTTACTTGGTATTTATAATAAAACCCCGTTATGGATGACAGTCCTTCACGGCCGTTTCCAGCACGGGGCCGACATGCTTTCAGAACTTGCCCAGGAAAAGTTAAACATTGCCAGGATTGAAATGACCCGGATATCCCCGGTTCTTGGTGTACATACCGGACCCGGTATTGTAGGCGCAGCAGTTGTACCCATGCATTTGATGGAAGATCTCCTGTAAAATTCCTGATTGCATATCCTATTAAAAAGATCCTGGTTTGCCAGGATCTTTTTTTAATCTTTTCCAAGCGTCTTTGAAAAGAGGACACTCGTGGTTTTGTAACCGGTTTCTATATAAAAGTTAACCTCTTCTGATTTATGGGTAAAAACCTGTAATTCAACCTTTTCAACCCCCTGCTGACGGGCAGTTAATTCGAATAAAGTCAAAGCCTCTTTCTCATAACCTTTTTTCCTGCTGTCAGAAAAAATAAAAAAATCAATTAAAAAGGCGGTCTTGCGGGTTCGGGCAGGATCGATGTAATACCAGAGCATTCCTGTTCTATTTTGCAGTTCATCCAATATGACATAAAGAAATGCATTTTCCGTATTTATCCCATTTGGCAGCATCTGCTGAAATTCTGCACGTGCCTTCGCAGCTGCTTCTTCTGCAGTCCAATTCCCGGAAACCATCTGGTCATATGCATATTCTGGTACGGACTTGCGGATATAAGCTTCTAAATCAGCCTCTGTCATTGGAGAAAAAGTGACCATTATTATCCTTTTTTCATCTCAAAAAATATTCATCCAAAAGCATTTTTTTATAAATCCAACACTTCACGCCCGCTCAATTTATCGGTGATCCGGCGTGTGACAATCTCAAGTGCTTCATTTTGGTTGACAAAATCCAGGTTATCCGACCTGATCGTTAAGACAGGGCAAAGATCAAAGGATTTCATCCACTCTTCATAGAAGGAATCAAGCAAAGTTAAATAATCGGCAGTGATTCCCGTTTCAATTCCCCTGGCTCGTTTTTGGATGCGATCCATCAATGTATCAACCGGTGCTTTGAGGTAGATCAATAAATCGGGTGCTGGCAGGCCGTTAACCACCACTTCAAATAAACGCCGATAAGCCAGGTTATCTCTCTCTGTCAGGTTGCCCAGGTGATGAAGCGCCCTTGCAAATATATAGGCATCCTCAAAGATCGATCGATCAAGAATAGCAGTGCGGGGCGCATTGAAAGCCTGGGTATATTGCTCTGCCCGGTGACCTAAAAAATAAACCTGCAGGTGGAAAGACCAGGTCTTCATATCCGCATAAAAATCAGGCAGGTAAGGATTATCCGAAACAGATTCAAAACCCGTTATCCACCCCATCCGTGCACCTATCCGCTCGGTCAGGGATGTTTTTCCGGATCCAATATTCCCTGCCACCACGATCATCTTTTTTCTCATTGGCTCATCTCATTTCCAATTTCAAATTAAAAACATCTTGAAATATTTTACCCGAAAGCCCATCCTTTACTCTGATAAAATCAAAAAATGGTCAGTTTTCTTCTCAAAGGTCTTGCCCTCGGATTTGCAGCAGCTGTTCAGCCCGGCCCATTCATGGTTTTCCTGATCAGCCAGACATTGGACCGTGGGTTTCGGAAAACCTGGTACTCAGCCTTCGCTCCCCTGTTGAGTGACGGTCCGATCATTGCGATTACCTTGCTGGTTCTGGTTCAGATGCCGCCCTGGTTGTCCCGCAGTCTGAACATCGCAGGCGGTTTATTTATCCTTTTTCTCGCCTGGAAAGCTTTAGGACAGTGGATGAATTATTCTGTACCGGGAACTGAAGACCATACCGGCGGAAAGATAAGTATTTTCAAAGCAGCCCTGATGAATACCCTCAGCCCGATGCCGTATATTTATTGGAGCTTTGTAACGGGTCCCATTCTGCTTTCAGGTTGGCGTGAAGCCCCGGCATTTGGATTCAGCTTTTTGTTTGCCTTTTATTTTGCGATGATTGGCACCCTGATCTGTATCCTGGCGGTTTTTGGATCAGCAAAAAAAATGGGAGACCAGGTCAGCCGATTCCTTTTGGGAATTTCTGTCCTGGCGCTCGCCATTTTTGGTCTTATGCAGTTATGGTTTGGCGTGACCGGGTAATCTAGACTATTGCGTCTCTATCCGTCAGCTCCAGGGCCTGATCGATTACTTTGAAGCCTTCCTTCAATTGTTCTTCATTGATGATCAACGGGGGGATAACAAGGATGGTATGCCAGTGTGTATACACAAATAACCCTGCATCCAGGCAGGCTTTTCGCAGTGCAGCCATTTGCGGGCTGCTCCCATTCCAGGGCACTGCAGGTTCACGGGTTTTACGGTCCTTTACCACCTCGATGATCCCGAATAACCCGATCGATCGTACATCACCTACTGATGGATGCGATTCTCCTAGATCTGTCAACAATTTATGCAGCACAGACCCCATCTTTGCAGAATTTTCCACAATGTGATCACTTTTCATCACATTAATATTTGCCGCCGCTGCCGCCAGGGAGACAGGGTGTGATGTATATGTCAGACCGGATTCGAAGGCATGCTCATTGAATGTTGCCGCGATCTCAGGTTTGATCGCCACTGCACCCAGGGGAGCATAGGCAGATGTTAACCCTTTGGCCATGGTCATCAAATCAGGTACAACATTCCAGTGATCAATCGCAAACCATTTGCCGGTCCTTCCAAAACCGGACATCACCTCATCTGCTATCATCAGGATGCCGTATTTATCACATAAGGCACGTACTCCCTGCATATATCCCTGAGGGGGAATGATGATTCCATTCGTTCCGGTGACTGATTCCATCAATATGGCTGCAATGGTTTCCGGACCTTCATAGAGAATAATTTCCTCGAGGTGATTAAGATAATCACGGGAAAAATCTGCTTCAGAAATATCGGGGTTGGTGCGGTGAAAGGTTGACCGGTAGCGGTAAGGGTCCAGGAAATGTACAACACCGCTCATCAGGTTTGGCTCCCAGGCCACCCTGCGCGGATCGCCTGTTGCAGCCATAGCCCCGGCGCTTGCTCCATGGTAAGACCGGTAACGGGCTAAAATCTTATGCCGGCCGGTATGCGCCCGGGCAATCTTGATGGCATTTTCATTTGCATCTGCACCGCCCAGGGTGAATAAGATTTTGCTGAGTTTGCCGCCGGGTGTCAAATCCGCCACCATTTGGCTGGCCTTAGCCCGGATCCTGGTCGTCATTCCCGGGGCAGCATACGGGATCTCGTCCAGCTGCTGTTTCATGGCGTCGATCACGCGCTGATCTCCATGCCCAATATTCACACACATGGTCATGGAATTAAAATCGAGGTAACGCTTGTTATCGATATCCCAAAAATAGACTCCCTTTGCACGGCTGACTACCAGGGGATTCACTTTCGCCTGGGCTGACCATGTCCAAAAAACGTGTTCTTTAGAAAGGGGAAGGATCTGTTCATCGGGGAGATCAAACATAATTACCTCATATAAATTTGATAAAAAACATTGGATAAATGGTAACACAAAATTATTTGGCTGCCAGTGTTCAGGTTCCCGCCGCAAAGTTTTCCAGCCTCTTGTATCGCCGGGATTCTATTTTTCTGAAGGTTTACTAAAGTAGATCAAAGCGGCTGTGCCTGCGAAAGCCATCGCAGCCAGGGCCAGTGTCCATTCAAAACCGGGTTTCAACTGAATGGCCCGGGATATTAATATCAAACAAACACCCGCGATCAAAACCGAAACGAGTGTGAGAAAATGCCGGATTTCGAGCTCTGCTGAACGATCGGAAGCCGGAATACCGGACAGCTGATGTTTAAAATGATCAAGATCCCAGGCTGCCAGCATGAATGCAGCGCTTCCGATCATCAACCAGGAATTTACCTTTCCCCATATACCAATACCAGCCATGACGACAGAGATAAAAAAGTAAATTCCCGTTAACTGAAGTGAATACTTTTTCAGGAATAAATAAAAATATGAAAAACAAAGAATCGTGATCAATACACCGCCCTGCCAGTACCCGGCCAAAAACCAGCCGGCACCCAGCAAAATCTGTCCGATAAGAAAGGCACCAATGAAAACTTTACCTGTCATGATCCATCACCTGATTGACCTCTCGCTGCCGATGGCCCTTAAGAACGAAGGTGGACGTGAAAGACTGGCTTCAACAACCTGTTCAAACGGGAAACGAACATCCCAATCTACCACCTGCACTGCTGCATGCCTCAAACGCTGAAGCATCACACGCCTTCTCAACTGCAGGATCCTGGCAGCCTGCTTAACTGATTCAATTTGGGGCAGGCTGTCGGCTTCAAATTGAACAGCATTCGGGCTGATCACGATCAGCGCATAGCCCTGTGCCCTGAGATTAATGAGCGCTTGCACGTCATCCTCCAGCAGCGGGCTGATAAAAACGATTTGAGAATTTGCCGGAAACAGTGTCTTCGGGATGTAAACACCGGAAAATGCCTGGTTTTCCCCGGGAACAGCCCTGGCTAGTGCGTGAAGAATTCGCTCACGCTGCTGCTTGCCATACCCGGGCAGCGTCCAATTGATATACTGACCGTAGATCAACAAACCCACCCGGTTGCCGCTGGCCAGGAAAGCATCTGATAATGAAGCCGCCGCCAGGATGGATTCGTCAAAGATGGAGGCACGCTCACCCTGCTGATTGGCTTTGCTTCTCCCATCCAGAATGATCCCCACATCAGCCACACGTTCCTGCTCGAATTCATTGGAAATTAACGCGTCCCCTTTCCGTGCTGTCGCCAGCCAATTGACCACATGCATGGAATCCCCGGCCTGG
>CAZBRI010000082.1:0-9685 GCA_964494055.1 uncultured Anaerolinea sp. | reverse complement strand
CGGACCCCCTCCCGGCCTCCCCCAAAAAATCCAAAGTACGGATTTTTTGGGGGAGGTGCTTTTTAATCGGCTATGTACTATAATACATATTATTATATGTATTCAGGAGTTGATCATGATGAAAATTGTTGGAGTGACCGAATTACAGCGCAAATTCAAACCTTTTTTTGAAGACGTGGTCCGCAAGGGGATACCGCTAATTCTGACACGCGGTTCACGCCCGGAGGCGGTGTTGATCCCTTACGAGGATTACGTACATTTTCAACAAATGCAGGAAAATGAAGTTCTGGCACGGTTTGACCGTGTATGGAATCGATTAGCAGAAGTAAATTCAGAAATAAACGATGATGAGTTATCTACAGATATCAAAGATGCGAGGCATGGCTAATCATGCGGACTGTGATCGATACAGGGGTTTTTGTGAGTGCATTGATACACCGGCAGGGAACGACAGGTGCTGTTTTATCCGCTTTGCGTGATGCAAAATTCTCAGTAATCTTTTCAACTGCTATCCTGATTGAAATCATTGAAGTCCTTGGGCGTCCAAAATTTCGATTGAAATATCACATTGAAGCCAATGACACAACCGAATTAATCAATTTGATTCGTTTACGCGGGGAACTGGTGACACCTAATAAAATTGTCAGTCTTTGCAGGGATCCACTCGATGATAAATTTCTGGAAGCAGCGCTGGCTGGCAAAACAGATTGCATAGTGACCGGCGATGATGATCTGCTAGTGCTGAATCCATTTCAAGGTATTCAGCTATTGAGGCCGTCAGAATTTATTGCAAGGTTGTGAGAGCTTGTGGAGAGCGACCCCCTCCCGGCCTCCCCCAAAAAATCCAAAGTACGGATTTTTTGGGGGAGGGGTCTATGACAGGGATATCAGGGATTGATGGGAAAATAACTGGAGTTTTTATTAAAGCAAGATCAAAATTGGTCGAAAATTGTGAATGGTTTATAACCCTTTTCAAAAAGCGGCGTGAATTTTTATTCTTGAATCAATTTTTCCAATTCGACCAATAATTTCGGTACATATATAGCTGCAGAAGACCAGATCCGGTCTATCTTTATCTCCCCATATTCATGAGCAAGAACATTGCGGAGTCCAATGATTTGCCGCCAATTTATTTCAGGGTGTTTTTCCTGGTAAGTCTCAGATACATGGTTTGCAGCTTCGCCTATGATCATTAAAGACCGCTCAACAGCATAACGAATTAAATTGTTTTTTATAAATTTTTCGTATGGGATGCCTTTAATAAAAACTGCGATCTGCCTGGTTTCTTCTCTCATATCCCAAATGTACGCAAGATCACGATCCTCAGGCTTCATATATCAGCCTGGCTGTGGAAAGAATTTCACGTTTTCGGTATGGATTGCGAAGTGCTTCTTTTTCAATAATATCAACAGGATGTTTAAACAATCCCTGTAACTCAATCTGCATTTGCGCCAAATCAAAAAGGCTGATCTCCGCAGCGGGTGAGAAACTGACCAGAACATCCACATCGCTTTGCGGGGTAAAGTCATCCCTCAGGACAGAACCAAATAGAGACAACTCGGATATATTCCAACGCTGGCAAAAAAAAGCTATCTCACCTGCCGGGACAGTGATATTCAAAGCTAACATAATTAAATTATAACATCAGCCTCAACCAATCAAAATATTTTGTTTGCTCTCAAATTTTATTTTACCCTTGACATATTATCAAATTGATACTATTATCTAGTTATTAGTAGTGATAATTCAATAATACTAATAAGGAGATAGTATGGAAGAATTTTCTACACAGACGAAGAAATTTCAGAAAGAGTTAAATTCAGGGACATCGTCGCTCATTTTATTGCATTTATTGAGCCGGAGTGAGGATGCCAAGTACGGGTACCAGATAGCGAAGATGCTGGAGGAGATCGACCCGGACATTCCGATGATGAAGCAGGGAACCCTTTACCCGGTTCTGCGAGCCCTGGAAGAAAACACCCTGCTTGAGAGCAACGTGGAACCATCTGTATCAGGTCCGCCGCGGCGGTATTACAAGATCACAGAAGAAGGACGGAAGACCCTGGCCGAATGGATCGAGATATGGGAACAGACCAAGAAATTTGTAGATAGAAACCTGAGAGGATGACGGCATGTACAACACGATAGAAAATTACCTGGAAGCTTTGAAGCAAGAAATGAGCGGGAGTGATGCTGCACTGGTGCAGGATGCACAGGCAGATGCCCGCGAGCACTTATCCCTGGCAATGGAAGATGCAAAAGAAAAGAACCCGGAAATAAATACTGTTGAAGTTCTTCAGACCATTATTGAAGGATATGGATCACCCGAAGAAACAGCTGCCGCTTACCGTGAGATCGAGCGGCGCACAACACCTTCCCTGAAAACTGCAAAGAAACAAACATCATTGATCGGCCGTTTTTTTGGGATCTACCTCGATCCGCGAACGTGGGGCTCACTGCTGTTCATGTTCATTGCCTTTGTGACGGGAATCATTTACTTCACATGGGTGGTTACCGGCTTATCCCTTTCTGTCGGTCTTTTTATCCTGATCATCGGGATCCCATTCACCATTCTTTTCCTGCTGACCGTGCAGGGGCTGGCACTGCTGGAAGGCCGGCTGGTGGAAGCGCTGCTGGGAGAACGCATGCCGCGCAGACCCCTGTTTGCTCAACCCGGGTTGAAGTGGCTGGATCGATTGAAAGCGCTTGTGACCGATAAGCACACCTGGCTTTCGATGATCTACATGATTTTGCAGCTGCCGCTGGGAGTAATCTATTTCACCATCAACACAACCCTGATTTCTGTATCACTGGCATTTATGGCTGCACCATTCATACAGTTTTTTTCTAAAACACCCATCATTCATCTAGATTCAGGGCCGGTAATTCTGCCCTATTGGCAGCTTTTCCTATTCGCACTGAGCGGTTTCATTCTTTTGACCATGAACATGCACTTAACCCGTGGAATAGGCTGGCTGCATGGTAAATATGCCAAAAAGATGCTGGTCAGTTTGACCGACTGACCCGGGAAAACTCAACCAACTCTGAGCTTAATTTTCAAAAAACCCAAACATCCCGCAAATTGCACCTGGCATAATCAACGCAATTTGCGGGATTTGCTGCCTGAGTTCATTTCAGCTGGATGTTGATTAAACCAGATCTTATAACATAATATTATGACCAAATTTCCATTGCGGAAAGGTTACTGACTCCGGAAAAAAATCTATTTGATTGAAATACCCACAATAAATTCTCCGGTTCAAACAACAGTTTTTGCAATATGTTGTTTATCCATCAGATCAAAAATTATGTTGGTTGACATGAATAAATTAACGAAGTAAATTAAGTGACAATTTTTTACTTTACTAACACAGGAGAAACACAATGAATATCGCACTTATCATTTTCGGAGCACTTCTTGGGCTGGCTGCCGGTGGTTCGGGATTTGGAAAGCTGAAGAAAGCCCCGCAGATCGTTGAAACCCTGGCGGCCGTCGGGGTCAAACCAAACCAGATCCCGGTGCTGGGTACACTTGAACTACTCGGCACCCTTGGAATGATCATTGGAATCTGGTTCAAACCACTGGGTATTTTATCTGCAGCCTGCCTGGCGCTGTATTTCCTTGGAGCTGTCATTTCGCACGTACTTGCCAAAGGCAAATTGAAAGAAATGGTGCCAGCCTTTGTGATCCTGTTGATCGCGCTGGTGGTGACATACCTGGAATTGATGCGTTAAGAATTTTTTTATGGTAAAAATTCCGCCTCCGGGCGGATTTTTTATATCCGCGGGTGGAGGTGAAAGAACAGAATTACATCGAACTTCAATTCAATTTACGTTATACTTTGGGCCGGAAATAAAAGACAGAATTTGAATTATACAATTATCCGGTCAGATAGAATGACAGTGATAAGAAATCCTCTGCACTCCTGGCACGTTCTGGTTCCTGTCTAAAACAAAATCAACAGGTGAATTTACAATGAAAATCAACGGACAACATTACCGCACTGTATGGCTCAAACCCGGCGACCCGTCGATCGTACAGATCATTGATCAGCGGCACCTACCGTTCCAGCTGGTGATCGAAGATCTGCATACCCTGGATGAGGCTGCCATAGCCATTAAGGAAATGCATGCCCGGGGTGCAGGGCTGATCGGTGCCATGGCAGGCTACGGGATGTACCTGGCAGCCTATAACACACTGAAAGGAAAATATGGGCCGGCAGTAACCGGTTTTTCATCTGAAATGGAAAATGCAGGCCGGTATTTGAAATCGACCCGCCCGACTGCGGTCAACCTGGAGTGGGGCGTGAACCGCTCGCTGGAAGCCATGCGGTCCAACCCGGCCAATCCGCTGCAGGCTGCACTGGATACAGCACAGCTGATCGCTGATGAAGATGCTGAGTTCTGCCGCCGTATCGGAGAACATGGTGTTGAAATTATCGCAGAAATCAGCCGGCGAAAAGGCGGGAAGACGGTCAATATCCTGACGCACTGCAACGCCGGCTGGCTGGCATTCGTGGATTACGGGACAGCAACAGCGCCAATTTATGCAGCTTTTGAACGAGGCATCCCGCTTCACGTGTGGGTGGATGAAACCCGGCCGCGCAACCAGGGTGCAAGGCTGACTGCCTACGAGCTTGGCCAGCAAGGTGTGGCGCACACCGTCATTCCTGATAACGTTGGCGGACATTTGATGCAGCACGGGATGGTGGATATGGTCATCACCGGTGCAGACAGGGTGACACACACAGGGGATGCCGCCAACAAGATCGGGACTTATCTTAAAGCACTCGCAGCCAAAGATAATGGTGTTCCTTTTTATGCCGCCCTGCCATCCTCCACCTTTGACTGGGTGATGACCGACGGTGTGGCACAGATACCGGTTGAACAAAGAGGCGGCGAAGAGGTAACATGGATCGAGGGCTGGACCGATAAGGGTGTACAAACAGTACGGCTGACACCTGAAAAAAGCCCGGCAGCAAACTTTGGATTTGATGTAACCCCATCAAGGCTGATCACCGGCCTGATCACAGAACGCGGGATATGCAAGGCTAGTATAGATGGCGTTTACAGCCTGTATCCTGAAAAACGGAAATGAAACACTCTGCACAGCCGGTTTTTAGCTATGCGCAATTTAGTGGAATTCATTATCTTAAATCCGGCTGGATAAAACGAATTCAATTACAAAAGAGAGGCTGCCTGAAATATCTGGCAGCCTCTCTTATTTATACTTTTCTATCCATTATTTTGGATCAACCGTTTCTTGCGGTTCGCCGCCGAGTTTTGGCTGGGGCTTGATAAGGTATTGATCCAGGAGTGACGGTGCTTCGGGGTGATCCACATGCAGGGCATGGTTATAATCGCCGGCTGGTGTTGGCGATTGAATTAAGTCCACCCGCCTGACACCGAATAATTCAAAAAACCGTGCGAAAAACATCAGTACAGAGTAGCGGTATTCCTGCATGCGCAATGACTGCCATTCGACGATGGATGCCATCGCACCCTGGACACGTGCTTTCTCACGGACAATGCGGTGAATAGTCTCAGGATCACGGGCACCTGTTGGGGAAATCAGTACCAGGTTGGCGACAATGATCAGGACGCTGAAAGAGATCAGCACCACCCAGCCGCCTTCCTGCCACTTACCTACAATCTGCCCGACAAATACCAGCCCGGAAAGTATGGCAGCAAATCCAGCTGCCAGGCTGCCCCAGCGGCGTGCATTGCCGGTAAAAGTAGCCAGAATGTGCTTGCGAATGGCCAGACCCATCATCATGATCGGCATGAAGACACCGATACCGTAGTATGGGATTCCGGCTGATGTTTCGCCCTTGATCAGGAATGTGATAATGATAGTCACGACAAAGGCAATGGTTACAGAGCGGGTAAAAGTGCCGCGGGGATCGCGGTAAACGATCACTTCCGGGATCTCGCCCATGGCAACATCCCGCCATTCGGTGGCCTGCAGGTCCTGGAAAGCGGTCATGGAAGCAGCTGCCAGCAGCCCGACTGCCAGGATCTGGTAAGCCCAGTACAAAATATTACCGCCGGGGACCTGGGAGAAACCGATGAAAGCCAGGTTTGCCACCAGGGACCGCCCGAGGGTGCCGTCAAAGGCATTGAAATGGAAAGCGAAATAGGCCAGGAAGGATGTTGTGAGACCGCCATAGAACAGGAATGAGGTCTGAACCAGCCGGCCGATACCAGCCTTGCCGGAGTAGAATTCCCACAGACCATGAAGTTTGGGCAGCTGCTTCTTACCCCACTTGACCAGCCCAGAGTCTTCATCGATTACAAACTGAATACCGTTGGACATGGCTTCCAGGCCGGAGAGGGCAACCAGGCCTTTCATCGAAGCGGTCAGCATATGGAAGGCTGCCTGCCAGAAAGAAGCAGGATGAACATCTTCAGGGTAAACAATGGCCGGAACACCGTGCGCTTTCGCCATTATCAGTCCGATGGCCATAATAATGGTCATAAAGACAAAAATACCCAGCATCATGAACACAACACGGGCAGATTCACCCCGGCCCCGAATAGTAAGGTACCAGGTGATGCCCATCAGGAATATTCCCAGCCCGACACGGATCAGCCAATCGATATGATAAAGGCTGAAAATTGATAACATCTGGTCAACCCCGGAAAGACTGGAGACGACGATCGTAAAAATGTAATCCTGGAGAAGAACCACTGCGACGATCAGGCTCAATCCGGGGGATAAATAGCGCATGGAGGCTGTATAAGACCCGCCGCCTTCATTGAATACACCCAGAGAATACATGTATAGAATGCCGAAAACCGCGTTCGCAAAGGCAATCACCAGGACCGTGATCCAGCCGTACTGCTGCAGCCCGTACGGGTGCAGCGCACTCATCAGCTCACCTGTGGCATAAAAATACGAAGTGAAATAATCCACACCAAAAAGTGCCAGGGCAGCCAGTAAACCGATCTGACCTGCACCATGCACATTGGCATTTTCTTCTTTTTCCACCGGCGAAATTTTAAACGCGATGAAGATAATGACGATAAGAATACCGATTGAGAAAATCATGGAATATCCTTTATTTCTTAACTATTTTGAAATGAAAGCATTTTCGAGTGCTTTCAACTGAGCGAGAAGATGTTTACGGGTGGATGAATTCAGGCGGGTATCCTGGCTGACATTTGCCTGTTCTCCGCGTGATGCGCGAACGATAAAAGCGGGGACAAACAATATCCGCCCGGCAGGAATGACCTCAAAACGTGTTTCAACAAGCTCGAGGTTTTGATCATCAAAATACGGCATTGAAATGCTTAACCCGCGGTTGAGGCTGCCTTTTTCCACTCTCCGGTTGATCGTTCGAATAATTGTGGTTGTTTTATATGCCGCCAATGCCCGGCCCTGATTTATAAGCTGCCCTAAAATGCCATAGCGTTTTCGTTGATATTCATCACAGGCAACCATATAAGATGCAAGAGAACTTGCCCGATGCAGGATCTGTACATATTTCTGCATCGATTGAATATTCGCATCTGCTTCTTTTTCCGTACCGGTTATCAATTTTCCGTCTGCATCAAATGAAACCCACTGAGGGAGGAAAAATATGCGGGCCGCGGGGATAAAAGGCGACTGCAGCTCGCCGCGGGCGTTATCAATATCACCCTGCTCAGCAATTGCGTCATCCGCCTGGGTGATGGCAGATTCTGGAGCATCGTCACTGACAGGGATACTAGGGATAGCCTCATCATCATCAGGGCGGTAGGTAACCGAGCGTCCGGAAGGCAGCATGGAAGATACCATGTATGAAGCAGCAGAATAACGCAGCAAATTTGCGCTGACAGCAATTGCCTGGTCAGGAGACTGTTCCAGCTGCTGTAAGCGGTATAGAATTTTTTCCCTGACATCGTGCTGAAGCAGGGAATCCAGGGGACTGCCCAGACGCTGCTCGCGCTGTGCTGCAGGGATGGTTACCTCAGCCTGCTGTCCAACCTGTTTGACCTGCATAAAAACCCGGTCTGGCAAAGAGAACTGGATTTGGGATGTTTTGGAAACCAAACCATTGGCAATAATTCTTGCCTGGGCATCCAGGAAGTGTTTTATAATGGCTGGCTGTTCTTCAAAGAGTGCCTTTTGTTGATCATATTCCTGTGTCAAATGTGCCGCAGGGGTTGGGATAATTGTCATTTTTTTGTCTCGATTTCTTGTAAACGATACCCTACGCCTGGTTCTGTCAGTATGTGACAGGGAAGGAGCGGGTTTGATTCAATTTTTCTGCGCAAGTTGCTGATGTTTACACGCAGTAAGTGAGAGTTTGCCTCATAATTTCCGGTCCATACAGCCATGATCAGCTGAGAATGTGTTAAGACCTTTCCTGCGTTTTTAACCAGCACGCGAATGATCTCGTATTCCGTTGGGGTCAGTGCGACCGGCTGGTCATTCACCTTGACACTTCTCAATGCCAGGTCGATAACCAGGCTTCCATTTTTGAAAATAGGCTGACTTTCAAAATCAGCATGATTGCGCAGAGCAGCCCGGATACGGGCAAACAGCTCTTCAATGCTGAACGGTTTGGTCAGGTAATCATCTGCGCCGGCATCCAGAGCGGTAACTTTGTCGCGATCACTTTCCCGCACTGACACAATAATGACCGGAATCTGAGTCCACTCGCGCAAGCGAGATAGAACTTCAATGCCGTTCATATCAGGTAAACCCAGATCGAGTATCACAAGGTCAGGACGGCCGCTGGCTGCCAACTGCAAACCTTCCTGTCCATTTTCCGCCTCAATCACTGAATAATTCTGATCAAGTGCAATACGGAGAAACCGCCTGATAGCCCGTTCGTCATCTACTATCAAAATGCGCTTTTTGTGAACAGAAGACAACTTACCAAATCCTTAAGAAAAACTATCCAGAAGAAAAAAAACCTGGAACCACAGGAGCGAAATCATGATCAAAAATTGGTGTATCCACAACTGGTTGAAGATGATGCTGCAGAATGCAACTGCTGCCAACGGCAGACTTTTGACGATTATGCTGAATACTTTTGATGACTTCAATTTTGACATATGCCATTCTCTTTGTGATCTGCTGATAAATACTGCAGTCATTTTACAGAGGCGGCAATCAAGTACACAACAAGATTTGTCATTTTTGTGTCAAAAGCATGTCAAGAATACGCCTGTCATTCTATCGGCAGACGTGTCAATTTTTGGTCAAGAAAATACCGGGGGATGTCAAGAAAGTATCAAGAAAGCCTGGAAGAACTAATTCACCCTTAATCTGTATCCGACACCGGCTTCAGTGACAATAAATGCCGGCCTGGCAGGATCCGGTTCTATCTTTCGGCGCAGGTTGCTGATGTTGACCTGCAAGATATGTGTATCACTCTCATATGAATTTCCCCAAACGGTTCGCAGTAATTGCCGGTGTGTAAGCACTTTGCCGGCGTGTTTAATAAATGTTTTCAGCAAATCATATTCAGTGGGTGTCAGCGTTATCAGCTGATTGTCAATGATGACGCTGCGCAGGGTAAGGTCTACGATCATATTTCCAATCGAAAAAACCGGTTCACTTTCCATCTGCGCAGAGCGGCGTAATGCTACCCTAATTCGTGCCAGCAATTCCCCGGCGCCGAAGGGTTTTGTAAGATAGTCGTCCGCACCGGCATCCAGGGCAGCTATCTTGTCGGCTTCCTGCTCCCGGACA
>CAZBRI010000081.1:2051-9726 GCA_964494055.1 uncultured Anaerolinea sp. | reverse complement strand
CCGCCGCCCTGCCCGCTCGATTCGGCGGAGGCCACTTTCATGCTCTCCACCCAGTCAGTGTTGGGCTGCAGGCTGAAGAAAGAAGTATCCCCGCTGCTGTTCCGGAAGGTCATCGGCTGACTGATGCGGAAGGATAAAGTCGCCGCTGCCATGCCCAGGATGATCAGGAGGATGGTCACCAGCGTGATGCGGCGCAGATCTGCCAGGCTAGCCAGCTTGAGATCAGCCGCACTGATAAATGCTGCCACCAAAATCAGCCCGCCCACCGGCAGCAAGTTGACCTTGCAGGCCAGTGCCATGCCGAAAGCTGCCCCAAAGAGAAGGTACCAGGCCGCAGCCCGAAAGTTAAACCGGTAAGTGCGGTCATCGCCAGCCTGCCGCTGCATGGGCGGAGTTTTGGCGGCCATCACGCAGGCAAACAGGGTCAGCGTGGTGAAAAAACTGCCGAAGTTATCCACAGTCATAAAGTGTGATTGCTGTATCTGCATCACAGCCAGCGCGCTCAGGGCTGTCCCCAGCAGACCCACCCGGCGGCCGTAAAGTATCAGCCCGATCAGGAAAATCAGCACCAGGGTCAGCGAATCTGCCAGGGCAGAGATCTGACGACCCATCAGGCGCATCTCCCCATAGCCGGTGTTTCCGGTTAGCTCGCCTGCCCAGCGGATGAGAATGATCGGCAGCTGCCCCCAGCGCATGCGGTTATCCGGTCCATTCTCGGTTAAATTTCCATTGATGTCATACTTGGCATAAGGGCTGATAGGCGAGATGCGTGTGTTGAAATATTCTTCCAGGTTTGCCGGTATCGAAAGTTGTGTCAGCGTATTGGTCAGGCCGTATTCATCCGGGTGCAGGTTTGTATCCTGATTCCAGTTGACCCAATTAAAACGGTAACTCACACCGGTAAAGATCAAAAACACAAGGAACAGTTCAAAAAGCAGCCCGATGACTTTCCTCAGCCGCTTCTGTCCCTGTCCTTTGGACATGGAAGATAGTATTTCGCTCATTCCCTGATTATAAGCGAACAATCAGGCTGGCATTTGATGATTGGAATAATTAATTAAATAACCAGCTGCTTTTGCATTCACTCACTATGTAGACGCGGGTAGTCCTGCTGTGAAGTGTGCCCTTTTAATTTTTAAAAACTCGCAATAATTGCATCTTGAAAAAACTGGTAAAAACCCTGGTATCAATTTACCTTCTGAAAACCGTAAGCTTATATTAGATATTGAAAAGAATAAAAGCGGCTTTGCGGGAAATTTGGTTCTTGTTGCAATAAGTTATCAAAGATGATAATATACAGATATGAAATTTGATGATTTGCTGCGAATTGTTGGAAATGAACCTGCTTTTGAAAGCGGTCTTTTATTAGCAGGAAATGTTGACATAAAGAACATTCGCCTGCAGCTCACCCGTTGGACAAACTCTGGTTTATTGCTCCAACTTCGCCGGGGTTTGTATGCCCTGGCTCCGCCTTATCAAAAAATCAGCCCCCATCCATTCCTGGTTGCCAACCAGCTGAAAAGGGGATCATATGTCAGCCTGCAGACCGCCCTTTCATATTATGGCATGATCCCGGAAGTGGTTTATATGATCACAAGCGTTACCGTCGGCCGGCCATGCCGGTTTCAAAATCAGCTTGGCAGCTTTGATTTTCGGCATATCAAAACTGACCTGTTCAGAGGTTATAAACTGCAGGATTTTATGGGTCAAAAAGCGTTTATTGCCTCCCCAGAAAAGGCGCTGCTGGATCTCTTATACCTTCAAGCTGGCTCAAGTGACCCGGCTTACATTAATGAACTTCGATTACAAAACCTGGATCAATTGAACCTGGAGTTACTGAATCAACTGGCAGAAGATTATGGATCCCCGGGAATAGCCTTCTCGGTTGAAATGATTATCAATTTGGCTAAACAGGATGAAATGGAGTTCGAGGATTTATGAAAGAATACCTGGGTGACCTTGTCCGGCAGGCAGCATTTGGTTTACAAGGACGTAACATTGCCCGTGAATATTTGCAATCTCGTATCCTGGCTGTTTTTCAAAAGGCTGGCGCAATGATCCCGCTCGCATTTCATGGCGGGACCGCTCTGCGTTTTTTATATTCACATGGCCGCTTTTCAGAAGATCTAGATTTTGCGCTTGATGCTAGTAATGAAGCCTATAATTTCCGAACTTACCTGCAATCTGTTGCTAACGAACTTTCTCCAGAAGGTTATAAAATCAGCTTAAAGATAAATGATCAAAAAACAGTTAACACAGCATATATTCGTTTCCCGGGCTTGTTGTATGAATTGGGATTGTCCCAGGTGAAGAGTGAAGTATTGGCGATTAAAATTGAAGTAGACACAAAAGCCCCAAAAGGTGCAGTTTTGACAACTACGGTAATTCGCCGATTTGTATTATTGCAGCTTCAACATCATGATAAAGCAAGCCTGTTCGCGGGAAAACTTCATGCAGTATTAATGCGTCCTTACCTTAAAGGAAGAGATATATTTGAACTGTTTTGGTATTTAAGTGATCCCGCCTGGCCGGCTCCTAACCTGGAATTTTTAAATAATGCGCTTATTAAAACAAATTGGCGCGGCGGAATTCTGGATGAAAAGAATTGGAAAGACAAGCTCAGGCTGCGGCTCAGGAATCTCAATTGGAACAATGTTCAACAGGATGTACAGTCATTTATTGAACCAGGATTTGACCCGAAAATGCTAAGTTTGCCAACTCTCGAAGCATTATTAAAATAGTGAGCCGTTTTTTTATGTAATAAGTAAGCTAATAATTACAACTCCAGCAGCCTGTACCTCTCATTGAACCCCGGTTTCACCCGCTTCTCAAAAAGCATTCGAATATGGTCATCCATCGAAAAATATATGATCTGCCAGCCCAGGTTGGCAAGATCTGCCATCTTGTCCACCATCCATTCCCTGCGCTCCCAGTCAGAATGCTGGAAGGCATCATCCAGGATAAAGAAGAATTTCTGATCCCCCAGCAGGTGCTCTGCGATTCCCAGGCGTAGTGCCAGCAGGACCTGGTCCTGTGCACCGGTGCTCAGGCTGGATAGCGGGAAGCGTTTTATCTCGTCGAACACAACGATCTCATCCCCGGAAAGTTCCACACCCTTGTAAGCATGTGTAAGCGCCGCGATCGGCTCAGAAATGGTTCTCGAGCTCAACGATGCCTGGATATTCTCGTCTTCCTTCGCCCGCAGATCTGTAATCACACCCGTCAGCAGGATGCCGGCCCCCACATCGGCCTTGGTCCGCTTATATTCAGCGCTGACCACAGCACGTTTTTCCCGCAGGTGTCCGATCAGGTCTTCCCACCCGCAGGAGATCTCGTCGCGTGTCACTGAGCAGATACGCTGCTTGAGTGTATCCAGCACTTTCTTCTCATCATCGATGGTTCTTTCCAGCTTCTGCCGTTCTGCCTCCAGGCTGCGCAGAAGCCGTGCGTCAAATTGCACCCCGGGTTCACCGGGTAGGTAATCCTCAGCCGTAACCTGTGTTCCTGAAAGTTCCATCCTCAAGTAATCAAGTTCTCCAGCCAGCTGAGTCCGCTTGCCGGCTGCCCGGGCGATGACCGCATCAGGGTCATCCCTCTCCGCCGACTTTCCTTCCAGCTGCTGGAGCAGGGTGTTTAATTGATTTGTTTCTGCTTCAAGATTCCTGGATACTTCCTCCAGCTGCTTTTCCGCGGATTCCAGGCGGAAGTACACCGCTGTCAGTTCATCCTGCTTGCTTTTGAGCGACGTGATCGTCCGCGTCCCGCTATGGAATTTTTGTTCAAATTCCTTGAAGATTTCTTCCACCTCGCTGCGCTGTGCCAGGTTTTGCATGCCGGCCTGTGACTGCCGGATATAAAAATACATCAGCGCCACCGCACCGATTCCCAGCAGCAGGGAAACGGCCGGAAGTTTGAAGAATGCAAACAGAACAGAAAGCAGCACACCCGCAGCAGCCAGGATCATCAGCAGCGGGCTGGAAGCGGCCTTCAACCCTTCGGGACGTTTTTCTACCTCAATGACAGCCGTCTTCAGCCACAGGTAATCCTTGCATTTTTCCCGCAGAGAACTGATCTCCGCCTGAAGTTTCTCCTGCCTGCCTTCCAGGCTGCCTGCCTGTGCCCGGCACAGCCTCGCGTCTCCCAGTGTTTTTTCAGGGATTGCCGCCAGCTGCTGGCTGACATCCCGTACCCGGACTGCAAGCTGCCCTGCGTAGACCCTGCGGGCAGTTTCCTGAACCTGTATAACTTCCAGTGTCTGTTGCAGGGTCAGGGATGACTTGTTCAGGGCTCCCTGCGAATAATTGTTGTCGACTACCTGCAGCAGGTTGTCCAGGTCTTTTAATTCCTGCTGCTTCTCAGCCAGGGTCTTTACTTCACCCATCTTCCGCCCGTTGATTACCTCACCGGTTTCCCATTTACAGCCCTGTGTATTGGTTGAAACCTTCTTCATAATGGCGTCATACACCCGCTGATCTGACAGGTAGTCTTTCAATACCGCCCTGCTGATCATGCTTTCGTTTGCCATCCCCAGCTGACCGGCCTTCACCACGCACAGCCGGGCCAGGTCCGCCTGCAGTCCGCTGCCGGCCGGGAAGAGTATTTGGTCCAGTTTTTCACGTGTCCTCAGGTTGTAGGTGCTGTTTCCCTGGCCGATCCCGCTAACAATCACCTGTCCCGAATCGGTCAGGTCACGGGTGGCCGGCGGGCTCTTGAACAGTGAGCGCAGGATGTATTCCACCAGGTAGGTCTTGCCGTGCTCATTCTTTCCATACACCAGGTTGATATCCCCGAACTTCCAATCCAGGGATGCGATCGGTCCAAGACCGCGGACAGAGATGCTTTCAATTCGAATGCCCATTATTTATCCCCATAGATCAAGTTCAATGCTGAAAGGATCAGGTCATCCCGGGCCGGTTCGTCAGGCCCAATGCCCATCGCCAACTGACCGGCAGCTTTTTGCACATTCTCCGCGATGTGCGCCTGCATGATGCCGCCGGAAATGCTGACTCTGCTGACATCTACCTGGGAGGGATCCAACAATGGGAATTCGCGCAGGCTTTCACGGGTCACCCTGACCAGTCTCTCCCTGTCGGTGGAGTACCCGCTCAAGTTGATCCGCAGCCGGCTCCTGGATTTTTCCTGAGGACTCAGACCAAACCCGGTTATCTTTTGTTCCAGCATTCCCCGCAGGTATGCTTCTTCATCATCGATGGGGATGATGGTAAGCTGGATGGTCAAATATAAAACATCGGTCTCGATGTTTTGCCGGCTGCACCTGCCGCTTTCGGTATCATAGACCAGGAACGAACGTGGACCTGTCTCTGTCGGATCCAGTCCGCACGGGGAGCCGGGGTAATGTACCAGCGCAGTATCGATCGGCAGGTGAATGTGCCCCAGGAAAGCCTGCCGCGGCTGATATAGCTGCAGGTCGCGTCCGCTGAGCGGCATGTAAAGCCCTTCCTCGTAGTCGTTCTTCACCGGTGAGCCTGTGAGCCAATCCCCGTGACACACCAGGTGCCAGGGTGCCTGCCGCAGCTGCTCATCAAACCCGGACAGAATGTCAGAGATCGATACGCCGCGCTGAAAGGGAATAAACAGGAAGCGCGATTGGTCACTCAGCGTAATGAGCTCAGGTTTTGAGACGTAGTGAATATTGGCCGAGGTAAATGCCCCGGCGGATACCAGCGGGTCATGGTTTCCCGGGATGATGTAAATCGGCAGCCCGGCATACCTGGGTTTGCCGGTCAGCTGATCAAATTCCCCCGGGTTCCGGCTGGATGCATCAAACAGATCACCGGCGATGATCAGCGCATCCAATCTCTGCTCAATGCATTGATCCAGTATGTAACCCAGCGCGGTGAACCGTTCCGGGTTTTTATCCCGATTGGTAAGATGTACATCTGCAGTGATCGCGATTTTCATTGTCAACCCTTTTAAATAAGAAATAATTCTTTTCCCGCGCACAGGATTAATTCAGTAATATTATTTTACATTCAATTGCCAAAATTATTAGGATCTAAAGGTTATATTCAAATATCCTTAGCATTGCATATAGATTTGAATGTGGATAAATTTCCGAAATTGGATTTAGATTATTTCACCCTTAATCATTTTTTACAATAACTTTTCCCCCATCATTATGTTTGTAAGCTCATTTTTTTAAAGACAATATTCGATAAGATTTTGGGGAATTTGAGATTGAAAGTATGCTAAACTTATTTCAGGAATAGAATATGGCCCTGAAAAGTACTGAACAGATTGGTAATGTTATCCGGAACGGCATTGTTTTCAATGTTAAAAATTGGATTCTAGATAATCATATGGATACTGATCATTTACTTCAATCAATTCAAGAACTTTTTACACTTCTCAATCAACGTGAAATAGAATATGTTCTTGTCGGTGGGATTGCGTTGCTTAATTATGTTGAAGGTCGAAATACACAGGATCTTGATCTCATAATGTCCGTTTCTGCATTGGATAAAGTGAGTGAGTTTAATGTGATCAGTCAGGATTCCGATTTTTTCCGGGTCGATTACAAGGGTTTGCAGGTAGATATTCTTTCTACTAAAAATCGTTTTTTCAAAATGATACTGCAAAAATATTCCAATGTTCAGAAATTTTTGGATCGAAATATTCCAATTGTGACGATTGAAGGTTTGTTGTTACTGAAATTATATTCTCTCCCTTCACTTTACAGGCAGGCAAATTTTGCAAGAGTGGGCATTTACGAAAATGATATTGCAACCATGCTGCACTATTACAAACCCAATCTTGAATCCTTGATATCAGTTCTTGCGAAATATCTTGATCAACAGGATATGATTGAGATCAACAATATTTTGATCGATATTAGGCACCGTTTGGACAGGTTCACAAATCATTAGAAAATTGGGATTTGGATTCCGGAAACATAAATATCAAAGAACGGAGACTGACAGTTTTTACAGTCTCCGTTCTGATTTTTTCAGGCTGTTTCCTGTACCCTTTCTGCTTTCTTGATAAGTACCGGCAGGGCCAGCAGCAGCCCGGTCAGGATAAGCAGCGCGGGGGCGGCGAAACGCAGGACGCTGTTATTGAAGACACTCACCAGGGAGGTGATAAAGAACCCGCCGCCGGCGATGATGAACAGGATCATGGCTGCTTTGCGCAAACCAGCAGACAGGTTGTACAGGCTTAACACCAGCAGCCCCAGCCCGACCGCCAGCGGCTCCACCGGCCAGAGCAATGCCCAGGCCTGCCATAGCCCTGTCAGGCTGCAGAAACCCAGCAGCAAGCCGTTCGCACCCAGGATGATGGCCGGTATCGCCAGGGCAGGTACACTCATGAAGAAGGCCGCCAGCCCGAACCCGAGCGCCAGTCCGATCACTTCCAGGGGCCAGGCCTGTGCCCACGCGCCCCAGCTGCCGGTCAGGCTGCAGTACATCAGCAGGCCGCCGGTGGTCAGAACGAGCAGCCCGGGGATGAAGAACGATCCCAGGCCGCGTTTGCGCAGCCCCCAGAAACCGGGGATGGTCAGCCCCAGCCCGAGCAGCAGGACGGTGATGGGCCACAGGCGCCAGGCTTCCGTCTTGAGCAGCATGTTTCCTGCCAGGCTCAGCGCGCCGATCAGGATCAGGCCGGCACCGGATGCCAGCGGGATGATTGTTTCAGTTTTCATATTATTTCTCCTTTG
>CAZBRI010000081.1:0-1951 GCA_964494055.1 uncultured Anaerolinea sp. | reverse complement strand
GCTCTCCGGTAAAGGATCGGAAGGGAGATGGCTGAGCCGCTCAGGATGGCTGCCAGAAGCCACAGGAAGGACCAGTCAGTCCAGCGCCCGCTCAGCGAGGATGCCGCCAGCAGGCAGGTGTTGTCAAAGATCAGCAGGATAGGGATCAGCAGCCAGTGTGTTTCCAGCGTGTTCATCAGGATCGACAGGAAGGCGCTAACCAGGAAGAGTTCCAGCGGCCAGCCCAGGGCAAATAAGTTCCTGCCGGTCAGGCTGTCTGCCATGAGTGCCAGGAAGTTGATCACGAGTACGGCTGCCAGCCCGCCCAGCACAGCGGCGGTGACCTGTGAACGGCGGGATATTCGATTTCCAATCTTCCCGCCTGCCGGGCCGGCTGAAGGCACTTTCAGGTCCGGGTCTGTATCCAGCCTGGAGAAATCCGCATCAGCGATCTCGTTCAGCGCGGGACCGGAATAAACCTGCGGGACATGTGTGCCCGCCAGCGATAGCCGCTCAACGGCAGGCAGGTCAGCAGGCGCGATGCTGTGCAGCGCGGCCCGCATCTCATCAGCGGATTGGTAGCGGTCCTGCGGGTCCTTTGCCAGGGCTTTGAGCAGGATGCCCGCCAGCTCAGGCGGAATGGACTGGTCCAGTTTGGCTGGTTCCGGCAGGGGATCATTCTGGTGTTTCATCAATACTGCCAGCGGTGGGTCGGCATCAAAAGGGGGGCTGCCGATCAGCATCTCGTACATCACGATTCCCAGTGAGTACAGGTCGCTCCGCGCATCAGCCTTGCCCTGCAAACCCTGCTCGGGTGCCATGTAGCTCAGGGTTCCCATCACGGATCCCGGGCTGGTCAATGCGGATGTGTCTGAGAGCTGTGCGATGCCGAAATCGGTGATGACGGCCTGCCCCTGTTTGGTGAGCATGATGTTGGCGGGTTTGATGTCGCGGTGTATGACGCCTTTCCCATGCGCATAGCTTAATCCGCTCAGCACATCTTTCAGTATCTGTACCATCACGCTCAGCGGCAGCCGTTTGCCGGCCAGCCGCAGGTTATTCAGCCTGGCACGCAGGCTTTCCCCGTCCAGCAGCTCCATCACCAGGAAATATATGTCGTCCTGCTGGTCAAAGTCAAAAACCTGCACAATATTCGGATGACGCAGGCCGCCGATGGCCCTGGCTTCCCGCTGCAGTCTCAGAAGCAGGTTGTTTTCTTCCAGCAGGTCGGTTCGCAGTACTTTAACCGCCACCTGGCGGTCAAGCGAGGCATGATAGGCGCGGTACACCCTGGCCATGCCGCCCCTTCCGAGGGCTTCAAGTACCAGGTATTTTCCAAGAGTTTGTCCTTCAAGTGTGTCTGCGGGCATTCGTTTCACTCCAGTTCGTTGATTGCTGCTTACTTATCTTACCCCCGCCGGTTGATCCTTACCTATCCATTTGCTAACAATTTCCTATTATTCTGCCAACGCTTTACCGTTCAGCCGGTATCCCAATCCGCGCAGGGTAATCAGCAGCTGCGGATTGTTTGGGTCAGCTTCGATCTTTGTCCGCAGCCTGCGCACAAGATTTTCAACCTGGTAATCAAAAATCCCGCCCTGGTATTCCGCCCACACCACCCGGCCGATCTCTTCCTTTGAACAGACCATGCCGCGCCGGCCAAACACGTAGGCCAGCAGGGTATATTCCTTGGGAGAGAGTGCCAGCAGCTGACGGTTCAGCCTGGCTTCCCCGGCTGCTAAATTGATCTGTAAGTCCGGGAAGGGGGTTTCAATACTGGTGCTTTCCGGGTCGTGATAGTCAAACACAATATCCCCGATGCTGATCCGGTCCCCGTCTCCCAGCTGCCGCTGACCCAGCAGGCGTTCACCGTTAACCAGCGTCCCGTTGGTACTCGCGTGATCCTCAATATAGATCTTTCGTCCCTAGATCGGAAGAGCACACGTCTGAACTCCAGTCACCTGAAGCTATC
>CAZBRI010000080.1:0-9779 GCA_964494055.1 uncultured Anaerolinea sp. | reverse complement strand
TGAAGGTGGTTTTGAAGAGGATTTGATGAACAAAGATGAAGGTTGTTACAAATAAGCAGTTGTTATATTTTTGTTGTCAGAATTCTATAACTGTAGATAATTTTGGGCCGAATCAGTCAACAATGAAAAACGAAATTAGTGGTTTTCTTGTGCAAAGTGCATGCGCAAAAAATTCCACTTGCGGGGAGAGCAAATTTGAAGGTGGTTTTGAAGAGGATTTGATGAAAAAAGATGAAGGTTGTTACAAAAAAGTATTTGTTATATTTTTGTTGTCAGATTTCAATAACTGTAGATAATTTTGGGCCGAATCAGTCAATAAGAAAAACGAAATTAGTGGTTTTCTTGTGCAAAGTGCATGCGCAAAAAAATCCGCCTGCGGGGAGAGCTAATTTGAAGGTGGTTTTGAAGAGGATTTGATGAACAAAGATGAAGGTTGTTACAAATAAGCAATTAATATGCTTTGTAGATCTTTTTTCGTTTTGAGCTTAAGCAAAAATATTCGTGTGCGGGGAGTGAAAGGTTGATGGCTGGTCCGGAAATTATTCCGGTTTGAAAAAGTTCAATAAAAACATATAATAGGATAAATCTGCTCAATATTATTTTTTGCTGCAGCAATTCTTTTATTTATGGTGAATAATGGAACCGATCATTTATACGGCTGATGTCTTGATATCGATGAATAAAACGTTGGATGTGATCGATCATGGGGCGGTGATGATCGACAGGAGCGGAAAGATTCAGGATGTTGGAGAGATCGGGCGGTTGAAAAGGAATCATCCGGGTGTACAGGTGAGAGAGCTGCAAAAACGGCTGCTGATGCCGGGGTTGATCAATGCACATGCACATTCCGGGCTTTTACGCGGAACTGCCGAGGGATTACCGGTGTGGGAATGGCTGCAGCAATTCATTGACCCGATGCACAGGGTGATCACCCCCAGGGAAGCGGAGATTGCATCGGCATTATGTTACGCTGAAGCCCTTCTGAGCGGAACAACCACCATTGTCGATATGTGGCGATACATGGATGGCAGCGCACGGGCTGCAAAAGCGCTCGGGATACGTGCAGTGCTTGTGCCCTATGTTGCCGAACATCCTGATCACGATTATTTCGAAACGCTGAACACCAATGAAGCCTTGATCAAAAAGTGGCACGGGGGTGCTGATGGGAGAGTGCAGGTTTGGGTAGGCATGGAGCATATGTTTTATGCTGTTCCGGCAGCCTGGAAACGGGCTGCTGCCATGAGCAATGACTACCAGGTGGGTTTTCACACACACAGCAACGAAAGTAAATTCGACGTGGAAGAAACTCTCCGACGATACGGGCTTCGGCCTGTGGAAGCATTGGAAAAATTTGGGCTGCTGGATGCTTATAAGGTTTTATTAGCCCACTGTGTTTGGCTTTCAGACAATGAGATCGAGATCATATCGAATCGAAATATCGGAGCTGCCCATAACCCGGTGAGCAACATGAAACTTGCAAGCGGGGCTGCGCCAGTGGTCAAAATGTTAGCAAAAGGGATTCATGTCGGACTGGGAACAGACGGCGAAAAAGAGAATAATAATCTGGATATGTTCGAGGAGATGAAAGTATCATCGCTCCTGGCAAAATTGAGCAGCCTGGACGCGGCAGCCCTGGATGCGTGGTCGGTATGCAAAATGGCTACTATCGGCGGTGCTGAAGCACTTGGAATGAGTAATTTGACCGGCTCAATTGAGATCGGGAAACAGGCTGATATGATCGCGATACGAACTGATACAGCACGGATGACACCATTTATCAGCGGGAAGGACGGCAACTTACATCACAACCTGGTGCACGCTGTGCAGGGCGGGGATGTAGATATGACGATAGTGGCCGGAGAGGTTGTGGTTGAGAATGGTAAACTGTTGACTGCTGATACGCAGCAGCTGATCAATGATGCAAATAAAGCTGTTCCAGATTTGTTCAGGCGCAGGGCTGATTGGCTGGCAGCCCATCAACCTAAAAATGAATTAAATACGAATATAGATTAATAATGGAAATTTTGAGAAATATCAGGCAGGCTCTCGGATTTAACCGGCATTCCGGTACCATTTTCAGTGTCTTTTTTCTGACTTGCCTGCTGATCATTTATATCTGGCAGCCATTGGTAAAGGATTATTTTTCTGCTTATGATCCAGCGATCCCCTGGTATTACTATATTGATTGGCTGTTGATCGGAATTTTTGCCTTTATGTCCCTGACGATCATGGCAAGAGCCGACCTGCGGACGGATGCCCTGATCATTTTTGTGGGGATGTGCGGAGGACTGGTGATCGAAAGCTGGGGAACACAGACCAATATCTGGCATTATTACACTGCAGAAAGACCGCCGCTGTGGATAATTCCAGCCTGGCCGATCGCATCCCTGTCGATTGACCGAATCACCAGAGCAATGGATCATGTTGTAAGCAAATTAACCCCAAAACAGTTTGGTAACCGCGGCAGGAATATTCTTTTAAATATTATCTATTGGGCTTGTTTTGGGATTTTCTACCTGATGATGCTCCAATTCACTTTTCCAACCCTGGAAAAATCTTATACCCAGGCGGCTTTATTCATTTGTGCTGTTTTAATCATTTTCCCGAGGGACAGGCAGATGGCGCTGCTGGTGTTTTTCTCTGGAACCGGGCTTGGTTATTTTTTAGAACGCTGGGGAACAACCCGGGAATGCTGGACATATTACACAGGCGAGACACCACCATTGTTTGCAGTGATGGCACATGGAATGGCTGCCGTTTCTTTCTGGCGGACAGGATTAATTTTGAAACAGGTTTTTCAATCTCTGCAAACGGCCGGCGAAAAACTTTTTGGAAAAACAGTTATTGAACATCAAAAAGAATTAGACAGCAATGAATTACCTACAGACTAGAAGTAACAAAAATTCAAAAATCCTACAATTTCTTCCAAACACATCGATATGTTCAAAGAGATCATTATTCATATTCAAGCGGGATAATAGATAAAATCGAATCCGGAAAAACATACAAAAAAATTTATTTACTCACATCACAGGATTTGCCTTGTATTAACTTCATTATTAATTTATATTCAACAAAGATATTTATTTATTCATAGAGGAAGCAATGAGAACAATTGAAATTATTATCCCGGTATTATTAGCAGTTTATTTTGCAAGCCGTCTTTTGGCGGTCAAACCAACTGCTTTGAACTATCTTCCGGCTGCCGCACTGGCTGGAACCGTCCTGCATTTTTGGATCGAAGGCAGCCGCTGGCAGATGTATCCCATTTACCTGGCAGTCCTGCTCACATTTTTATTCAGTTTACCGGGTCTTTTTGCTAAAAAAGATAATAATAAGAAGAAGCAGCCTATAATCCTGCCGATTCTGTGCCTGGTGCTGCTGGCAATCTTCAGCAGTATTCCGGCTTTGCTGCCCGTTCCAACACTGGCAAAACCTACCGGAAAATTTCCTATTGGTACCAAAACATACGTCCTGGTAGACAACAGCAGAAAAGAGATTTACTCCGGTAAGGAAGAACCGCGAAAATTCATGGCACAGGTATGGTACCCAGGGGTTCAGCCTGGTGCGGGCATGACAGCAGCTGCCTGGATGCCGGAAGCAAAGATCGTCGCACCAGCCATCGCTGACTATATCCTGTTACCTCATTTTTTCCTGGACCATCTTGCCTTGGCAAAGA
Organism: uncultured Anaerolinea sp.; assembly: GCA_964494055.1. Classification (GTDB taxonomy): domain Bacteria; phylum Chloroflexota; class Anaerolineae; order Anaerolineales; family Villigracilaceae; genus UBA5195. Next base: position 6,100 of record CAZBRI010000080.1, on the reverse strand, counting down.
CATCTTCTTATGAAGGTCTTCAGGCTGACAATCAGAACGGACCCTACCCGGTTTTGATTTTCTCCCATGGCTGGAATGGGTTCCGCCAGCAAAGTACGTTCTTGATGCAGGAACTCGCCAGTCACGGTTATGTAGTGATCGCACTGGAACATCCTTATGGTGCAAGGCTGACTGTTTTCCCGGATGGCAGCCTGATCCCGAATGATCCGCAGGCACTTCCAAAAGGGAAACCGGATGCCGAATATGAAGCGGCCGGCCGGATATTGGTCGGTCAGTGGACAGGTGATCTTTCATATGCGCTCGATTATTTTGAAGGGTTGAATCAACAAGATCCAGATAACATTTTAACCAATTTGATGGACATGAACAAAGTGGGGGCCTTTGGTCACTCAACCGGCGGCGGTGCTGCGATACAATTTTGCGGGGTGGATGAACGCTGCAAAACTGGGGTGACCCTGGATGCGTTCATGCGGCCGGTCAGCCTGGATGTTTTGAATAATGGCACCAAACAGCCTTTTCTTTATCTTTTCAGCGAATTATGGCCGTTTGCACGGAATACGCAATTATTTGATCAATATTACAGCCATGTCAGCCCAGCCAACCATGTTCTGACCATCCTTGGTGCAGATCATTATGATTTCAGCGACCTTCCTGCGCTCAGTCCGCTTGCGCCTCAGCTGGGCTTGAAAGGTCCGATCAATGGTGTGAGAGTACAAAAGATAATTGATACATATGTGCTGGCTTATTTTGATCAACAGCTCAAGGGAATCAATTCGGCTATGTTTGATCAGCGCCAAAGTGACTATCCGGATGTTAGGTATGATAAATAAGTAGTTTTAAGTAGGCAGGATAGTGCGATGCTGCTCCTTTGGAGAATACCTGCATGAAGTGTCATGAAATATTTATACTTATTCGCAGATAATCCGTCCGCTCATAATCATTAAACAAAAGACTGGTTCGAATTTCTTTTCTCTCGAACCAGTCCTTTTATATTTATTTAATTGTAATTAAAAACGTTCAGGATTTCAGGTCGATCACACTGCCGGGAGTCAGGAAGCCCAATTCTTGAAGTTTTGTGACGAGAGTTTGCGAGTTATCAGTAGTCATATTACTGAGATCAAACTGGCCAAGGAGATTTTGAAGAGATTTTAAAGCAGAAAGATCGACATTATTTTTTGAGCCTTTATCGGCAGCAGTTGATCTATCAGCTGGCCTGTCAGGCCGTCCCATATCTCGTAATGCTTCAGCATCAAATCCGGCAGCTTCGATCACCTGTTTTAATTCGCGGGATGGACGAATACCGGCATCTTTAAAAGCCTGGAAAATGGATTGTGCATCGGCTTTTGTCACATTGGCGGAATCATATTTTGAAAGAATATCCTGGATAGAAGTTTTTTGGGCGTCTGTCAGAGGCTGAGAATTGAAATGATGCCGGACGCCTGCCATTTGACCCATTCCATTAATTTGATCGACCATGTTTTTCTCCTTTTGAAAAGTTGCTTTATTAAGACCAGTTTATCAAAACATTATGTGGAGATTATTTAGAAGAACTAAATATTGAATAAATAACTTATAAAATCCGCCTATTATTTGATGATGGATGACATCAGCGGCACATACTGCTGCAACAAATGTGGTTGATTGTTCAAATTCAGATAAAATATATTGTCAAAAAATTATTCTTTTATTACCCGCTCAATAATCTGGAATGTACAACTTATGGCAAACAAAATCAACCCGACAGTCTGGTCATCTGAGAATGGAGATCAGAGGAAGAAAGAACAAAAATCATCCCCAGCAAGGGTCTCACTCGCGCCGAATCAACAGACTGTGTATCTTCACAGGGATAATAAACACCGAGGCGGGAAAGGTGTTACATTACTGAAAGGGTTGATGCTCACGGAGCAGGATATGGTCAGCCTGGCCAAACAAATCAAGCAATCACTTGGCAGCGGGGGAACTGTAAAAGAAGGGGTGATCGAAATACAGGGTGATAATCGTGAGAAAATTGGCGAGATCCTGTTAAAACTGGGTTTCAAAATTAAGATGGCTGGCGGATGATCCAATTATGACGAATTTATTCATCGTATATTACTATGCGAAATCCAAAATTTGAGAATTTAAAATCCGGGAGGAACCGCTGACGGCTTGTGCAGCGTGCATTTTCCTTCCGGTAATAATATGAACCGCCGCGTAAAATACGTGGTTGATTATCACCGGCATTTAAATCTTCACGACGCACATCCTTATGATCGTATGGATAATCAAAATCAGCCAGGCTGCGAGTCCATTAGCGAACGTTTCAGCTCATATCCAGGCATCCAAATGGACTTGCACCGTTAGGAAATAGATCAACCGGGGATGTATGTGAAAGCCGTAATTCGCTGGTATTCGAATGCAGTTTTTCCCAGGAACCCCAGGGGTATTCTCGTTGGTCAGTCGTCCCACGAGCTGCTTTTTCCCACTCAGCTTCACTGGGTAAAGTGACCTTTTTTCCGAGTTTCTCAGACAACCAGGTACAAAATGCGACTGCATCATGCCAGCTGACATTTACAACCGGGTGGTTTTCGATTACAGCTGGTATGCTGCCAGAAAACCAGTGTTCCGGGACATCGTGATTTGTATCGGCAGTAAATAACATGTACTGGTCATTTGTCACCGGTATACGGGAAATTCGAAAAGCAGGAAGCCATACCTGGTGTAAAAAGTTATTCAGCTTACCAGCATCCCCCATCCAGAAAGAACCTTCAGGAATATCCACCCATTCGGGTTCGCCATATGGCATGCTCCAGAACCGGGGATTTTTTTGCCAGGTGGGCAGCAATGGGAGTGCGTTATTTGCGATGTATTTATTAAATACAACACCTGTCTTTACATCCTTAAGAGGTACTGCCTGCATTTTTCTAAATCTTTTTACCAAATCATCTGAAATATCATTACCCAGGCCGGAAGGAAGAAGTTCACTAATGCAATTAAAGCAAAGATTTGTTTTATCAGTTTCTTCAGGTCCCGGTACTTTACCGTTATCCAGAAATATCTCAATAAATTCTGAAAGCCTGTGCGGCGGGTATTGTTTTATAAAATGAACCTGGTATTTTATTACTGGAAACCACCACAAAGAAGGCAGGCATTTCCTGGTAAAGGATGTGGAATCTTCCTTTTGAAGAACAAACTCTGCGGCAAGAAATTCCTGGATGGAACGCCAGACAAATTTAATTTTTTGGGCGGGTTTGTAGAGAAATAAACCTGTCTGGCGATTGAGGTAATCTGTCAGAATAGCCGTAATCTCAGCATGCGGAACCGATGAAACCAGCGAATCCTTAGCATTGACGGACATAATGGATGGAATGTCCGAAATAGAAAATTCATACTTATTGTGTTGATGAAGCCAGAAAGCAATACTGTTCAAAATTTTACGGAGAAGAGTCCGGGCAGAATCGATTGCCCCGGAATTTTCTGATACATCTGTAAAAGTTGAAGTATTCTCGAGCAGAGTCTGGATTACATCATCCAGTAAATCGGCGGAATTTCCCCGAATTTCTTTGTTGTTCATATTTTGGATCAATTGGATGATCACTGAGGAAGGGGTTAGGGTATTCATCTTCATATCATATGAAGATGATAATTTTTTTGAAAAGTTTTCGACTAGTTCTGATATTTGCAGCGGGAAGGCCGGTTCGCCGAGCGATTCGGCAACCTGGAAACCGTTAGCCAATAAGCATCGGGCATATTTAATTGCATCAGTGAAGTGTAGAGGATTAATCTCCAAAGTTCCAAATTTTGAAATGGGATTAATAAAGGCTGATGCTGGCTGCGGCCGGGTTGTAATGATACAGCGGCAGGCAGAATATTTTTTGCTAAAAATTTGGATAATTTTAGCTATCCGTGAGCGAAGCGGGGATTCCGGCACTTCATCCAATCCATCCAACAGGAGAATGGCTTTGCCGGAGGAAAAGAAATAATCAAAATATTTACCGGGCTTTGAAAAACTGCCTTCGCTTCCGCAATCCGGCAATGAAAAAATAAAATTCCACAATACTGCAGGTGTGTCTGCTGATGAAACAGCTGGATTATCTTTAAGATACAAACCGAATTCGCGTAATGATATATAGATTGGCAATAATACTTCTGTTTTGCTGGTCTTTGAAAATTTACCCGGTACAACGGCAGAATTTGATTGGAGCGGGGATGGTATGCTCACATCACTCAGCTGTGTTAGCAGGTTTTGAGCGTGGGTGACCGCTTGATATAGCAAAAAGGTCGTTTTTCCAGTTCCAGGCTGACCTAACAACAAAAATTTTCGATATCTTTGAATTACACTGCCCATGCTCAATGCTGAAGCACCGCTGTATGGACCGTCATCCTTTTCTGGACGGATCAAACCTATGCGTTTGTCTGAAAATGATGGCGGGTAAAATAATTTTTCAATTTCCAGGTATAAGGAACGATTATCAGTTCCCAAACCAGGTATTGACCGAAAGTTAAAAGCAGCAATTGTTCGTTCGAGGTACAGTTTGATGGCCGAAATTTCGGCAGAATCTAATACCCAGCCTGGTTGTTGAGATTCAATCCCGGGATGGCGTATAGCTAGACCGGACACTGAGTCGTTATTTGATATATTTGAAACGGTCGTGCCGGATGAACCCGAGTCCGGATAAACATCTTCAACTGCTTCCCGGAGAAAATTGAAGGATCTAATTAAATTAATGGGAATATTTTTTGACTTCTCATCCTGGGGCATTTTATCTCCGGCTAATTGTGTACATGTAAAATTTCTAGTTAATAATAAAAAAATTAAGGTGGATAATTAATAGTTTGATTTTATCTTAATATCAAGTTGAAATTATTAACTTACCATGTGAAATGAAATAGATACATTATTCGAAGGGCTGTTAATCTGGAAAATCAATGTAATGCAAAAGGACTGTTCCACAGAAAAAAAGCTCTTCGGGAAATAATTATTGGAAGAATGATGGAAGGAAGAATACCCTGCAGGATAAAAAAGCGGTCCAAAATGAGATATTTTTGGACCGTTTTTGTTTTATCAAGCGAATAATGAGATGACTGCTTCCCTGAAGACACGGGTGTGATAATCGACATCGGCAGGGGTGGTATCGGCAGAAATCAGGGCCATGTTATGGAAGGGGGTCATAAGGATGCCGCGATTGAGTGCAAAGAGATGCATATAACGGTCTAATTCGTGATCGATGGCGGCAGCGGCTTCCCCGCCATTATTTGGATGGGTCGGGCGAAACCAATATTCAGAGCGGTTTCCAAGCCGCTTGACGATCCAGGGCAGATCGAATTCTTTGATGACAGCTTCAACACCTGCAGTAAATTTATCCTGGAGAGCGAAGGCTCTGTCGTAAAATTCCCCGGTGAGGACATGTTCAAAAGTTGCACGCATGGCAGCGATTGACAAAGCATTACCCGCCAGGGTTCCGCCTATCCCGCCGACATCAGAATCTTCTTTTACGAGCATTCCATCAAAACGTTCTGCCACCTCAGATGTAAACCCGTAAATTGCTGCCGGTATGCCGCCGGCAATCGGCTTACCTAAGGTCAGGAAATCAGGTTCAAGGTTGTTCGCTTTGGTGTAACCGCCGGGACCAGAACATATCGTATGTGTTTCATCAATGATCAAAAGCGTGCCAAAGCGCCTGGTGATCTCACGCAGCGCTTCATGAAAACCGGGGTTGGGGTGAATGATCCCAATATTGGTCATCACGGGTTCAGTTAATACTGCAGCGACATCGCCGGCTGAGAGTGCCGTTTCCAGTGCAGCGATGTCGTTGAATTCAATAACCTTGGTAGTGTGGATTGGATCGACCTGCGGACCCATATTATTCGGCCGGGACATGGGCGTGCCTTCTTCATCCAGGATTATGAAGGTTTCATCCACGGAACCATGATAGCAATAATTGAATACCAGGATCTTTTGGCGGCCGGTGATCATCCGGGCCATGCGGAGGGCGAAACGGTTGGCATCAGTGGCAGTGAGAGCAAACTGCCAGAAAGGTAATCCAAACCGGCGCTGTAATTCTTCTCCGACAAAGATCACATCTTCGAAAGGAAGCATGAGAGTCGAACCAATATCTAC
>CAZBRI010000079.1:0-9921 GCA_964494055.1 uncultured Anaerolinea sp. | reverse complement strand
AGTATTGATTTTGACTTCAAAGCATACTGGGGTTTTGAGGACGACTATAAGAATGTAATCCGGGGTTCATTTCTCCCCGAACTTCGGTAATCTCACAGCCAGTGCCATGCAGGAACGATTTGATCGTACCGCGTCCGGATCCATACATTGAATCAACAACAAAGCGTTGAGGGTTTTCTGCAATGGCATCCGTGTTTATCAATGTTCTTAAATGATCAAAATAAGCAGGCAGCGGATTAAATTTCTGTATCAGCCCGGCTTCTTTGGCCTGGTTATAATCCATTAAATTTGGTCCGCGGGCTTGTTCTTCGTTATCATTGATATATACTTCAACACGCCGGCATTGTTCCGGAAGTGCTGAACCGCCATAGGAAGCCTTGAGTTTTACCCCGTTATACCTTGGGGCATTGTGTGAAGCTGTGATCATCACCCCGCCAGCAGCATTATTTTGCTTAACTGCGAAAGATATGGCAGGTGTGGGGGCATCAGATTGTGCCAGCAATACTTTAAACCCATTGGCAGCCATCACACGGGCCACATCAGAGGCATAGCGGTCTGAAAGAAACCGGGTATCAAAACCGATCACGAATTTCTTTTGGTCAACATTGGGGGTGAGAGTTGTATTCCAATGTTCCGAAGCGGCAGCATCAGCGATGGCCTGTGCCACCATACGCAAATTTCCAAAGGTGAAAGTGTCTGATATGACAGCTCTCCAGCCGTCAGTGCCAAAATGAATAGGCATTTTTATTCTCCATTCAAAATAAGTTTCGGAAAAGAAAATTTACTTTCCGTCTTATGGTTACATTAAGGTGAAACGGTAGGGGTAACTGTCTGAACCAGTATACTCTGTATCCATCCTGTGATATCCCGTGAAGGGGCTTTGACAACAACATGTATCCAAATGATCCCATTTTTAAACACGGGAGGATCAGTTAATATTTCAACAAGGTATCCATTTTGTGCAGTAGTAAATCCTAGCCCGCCGGGTTCTTCTTTAATGGTTATTCCATCTGAAGCAGCGGATCTTATCCTTCCAAAGACCGGGGTCGGTATCACGGTGGCAGTTGGGATGAGACTGGGGGTAGGTGTGAATGTGGGCAAAATTACCGTGGGGATGGGCGTATTAATAATTGCTATTGTAACGGAGACAGGCAAAACAGGTTGTGGTGTTTCACTAATTACAGGGATGGATGTCGGATACTGAGAGACTGTTTTTGACAGGTCAGGAGTTGCGTAGATCTCCTGTCCCTTAATATTGCTCATTTTACCAATCCCGGAAAAGCTGATCACAATGATCGTTCCAATAATCAAAATTATTGCAGAGAGAGAATATCCCCGGATTTCAACAGGCCGGAAATTCAGATAGATAAAAATCAGGACAGCTGTAACGAGGGAAATTGTCATGTGAACGAGAAACACAAAGACAGCTTCCGGCCAAAGACCTTTAATTCCAGACGCTGCTCCAAACCCGGCCGCACTGATCGGAAGAAATAATTCATATGCAACCATCAAACTTGGAATAACGGGTTTTTCTTCGGATTGAATGAATCCCATTATCAAAGTTGCTGTCCCCAGCACAAGCATTAATAGGTCCGGCCACCATAACCTTGCATGATAAAAGGCTTGCGATGATGTCAGCGGCTGGATGAAGCGCAATACCAAACCTGCGATCAGGCCGGTAAGAAAAATAAATATAAAAGTGGATAATATCCCGCCAAAAGTTTGGCGGAAAAGACGATAATCACCTGTTGCAGAAGCGAGCGCCGTACCCATCCAGGGACTTAATATTGGAACGATCACAATACCCAGTATCAGGATAGCAGGAGAATCTAATATATAACCAAGCCCGATAACAAAACCACTGAGAAGAATGAAAATGAAAAAATCAAGATTAGCTACAGCTTTTTGACTGAGATTTTCAATCATTTCATCCTGATCGTTTTTTTCCTCATTAATCCTTGCAGGTCTTCTTCTTCGGCGTAATTGAGATTCAGTGCTTGATAACAACTCAATTTCAGGGGCATCTTCAGCTGACGGGAGCGATATTGCTTCTAATTCTCTTCGGAAGGCGGCTACATCGTTTTCCATACGGGTAAAATCAAAATCTGGTTCCGGCTCGGGAGTTTCTTTTTTTAAAGATTCAGCAGGCGGAAGATTCTCAGAAGGAATGACTGAATTCTGAGTGGTTTGTTCCCCGGGCAGAATTTCAGCTGGTTCTATATCAGGACTTATGTCTTTAGAATTTTTGTCTTCTTCAGGAGTAGTCATTTACGCATGCTCGCAATTAATCGCCCCGGTTTTATGAAAAGATCCAGGGCGGAAAGAATATCTGGCATCAATAATTTTGAAGCCATCAATGCATCGATCATTAACCCTTCGGTTGACATAACGCTAATTCCCAGGGCAGCTGTTTTCAACATTCCTGCATCATTGGCACCCTGACCGATAGCCGCACAAAACTCTGTATTCAGTTTCAATATATACCTTGTTTTTTGCCCAGCCTCATCTCCAGACTGTCTATCAAGCTTAACAGCTTTTAAATTCAATAATTGCTCAATTTTTTCGATCGTACCGTAAGTATTTGCTGTCAATAAATGAATGGACAATTGTTCCCTGAGAATGAGTAGTTTGTCAGCCACTCCTGGTATCAATTCGCCGTCCACCGCCAGTGTACCGTTTACATCCATCACCAAATGCTTAATGCATAATTCGTCCTGGCCCGGAATAGCAAATGAAATCATACCCTAATTATACAAGAGTTATTGACCTGACGGGAGAATAATGTGACTTGACACAGTATTCACGATAGTAAAAGCATGGGACTGGGTAAAATGCAGGTGAATATCACAGAATTTCTTGACAGGTAATAAAACTCGGCTATAATCATAAAACAATTAAATAAAAAGACTTTGACGAGGACGAGTAAGAAAGAAACGACGGTTCAGAGAGCAAGCAGTAATTGATGAGAGTCTTGCCCGAAACGAATTTTCTGAATGGACCTCTGAGTTGAAAAGGCAAAAGTGATCTTCAGGTAACTGATTGAAAATGAGTAGTCTGATCCGGAATCTGTAACCGTTACCTGGCAGAGTCACTTGATCTATAATGATCAGCTGACTGAATGAGTGAGGCTGGCTTTTTTTCCTGCGCACCCGCGCAGGATTTTTGTTTTATAAAAGCTCTCGTTGTTCTGAGAAAGAACAGCCTAATTCGGGTGGCACCACGGACTACGCGTTCGTCCCGTTCCTTGGACGAATGCGTTTTAATTTAATTTCCGGAGGTTGTCATGGTTTCAAAAGTGAAAATTGATAAAAAAGATACCGGGGAAATCTCAAGCTTTGAAAAAAATTCTGATGTTCAACTTCAGGAAAAAGTTGCCATTGGGCAGGATTTGATCTACTCACTTACTGCTGATACAGTTTATGGAAACCACTTATCTGAAATGCAAAATTCCAATTCTCTCTTCACCCCTTGTTTTATTCCGTAATAACCACACTGTTCATTATTTTCCAAAAAGGAGATCTAAATCATGGAACAAACCCGTTTTAACCTCAATCAGTCAGACCTGCCCAAGTTTTGGTACAACATTAATGCAGACAGCCCGGTAAAGCCTGCGCCTGTTCTGCATCCAGGAACTTTGGAGCCCATTACCCCCGATTTTCTCTCTGTTCTGTTTCCGATGGAATTGATCATGCAGGAAATATCAACTGAAAGGTATATTCAGATTCCTGAAGAAGTCCGTGAGATCTACCGTTTATACCGGCCAACCCCGTTGATCCGGGCTGTAAGGCTTGAGAAGGCACTCGGGACCCCTGCCCATATTTATTACAAGTATGAAGGAGAGTCCCCTGTAGGCAGTCACAAGCCAAATACCGCTATTCCCCAGGCTTTTTATAATAAAGCCGCCGGCACAAAGGCCTTGACCACAGAAACTGGTGCCGGGCAGTGGGGTACTTCACTGGCCATGGCATGTAATTTCTTTGGCATCGATCTTGAAGTTTACATGGTGAAGATTTCATACAATCAGAAACCATACCGCCGAATTTTTATGGAAACTTACGGTGCACAGGTTTTTGCTAGCCCGACAAACCGCACTAATTACGGACGATCACTCCTGGCAAAAGATCCAAACAACACAGGCTCTTTGGGAATAGCCATTTCGGAGGCAGTCGAAGTTGCTGCAGCATCCGGCGGGGCAAAGAAATACAGCCTCGGTTCAGTTTTAAATCATGTTCTTATGCATCAGACCGTCATTGGTGAAGAAGCCCTGAAGCAGATGGACATGGCTGGTGAATATCCGGATGTTGTTATTGGCTGCGTGGGCGGCGGTTCGAATTTTGCCGGCATTGCGTATCCATTTTTGCGTGAAAATTTAAAGAATGGCAAACGTACACGCTTACTGGCCGTTGAACCGACTGCGACACCATCACTTACCAAGGGTAAATATACATTTGATTACGGTGATACTGCCCAGATGGCACCGGTTGTAAAAATGCACACACTTGGTCATACATTCATGCCTGCAGGCATTCATGCCGGTGGTCTTCGCTATCATGGAATGGCTCCCAGTGTATCTGCGTTATACGATGCCGGATTAATTGATGCTGTCGCCGTGGCTCAAAAATCAACCTTCGATGCAGCAGTTATGTTTACGAAAACAGAGGGCTTCATTCCTGCTCCGGAGTCTTCACATGCCATCCGCGCAGCCATTGATGAGGCATTGGATGCCAAAGCAAAAGGTGAAAAACGGACAATTCTATTCAATCTCTCAGGCCATGGTCATTTTGACATGATGGCTTACCAGGCCTATTTGAACAACGAGCTGGTCGATTATGAATATCCATCCGAAGAAGTCGAAAATGCAATGAAGGAACTTCCAAAAGTTTCTCTCTAAATAAATGAAAAAATAAAATAAAACACACCTGCCTAATTTTTTGGGCAGGTGTGTTTTTATTAGTAAACAATAAAATTATTATATATCCAGGTTTCGGACTTTTTTAGCATGAGTAGTGATGAATTTTTTACGAGGTGCAACTTCATCACCCATTAACATATCGAATGTACGGTCAGCTTCGGTTGCATCATCCACAGTGACCAGCAGCAAGGTCCGGTTTTCAGGATTCATCGTTGTTTCCCATAATTGAATCGGGTTCATTTCACCCAAACCTTTATAACGCTGAAGTGTTGCTTTCTCACTGTCTTTTCCCAATTCTGCTATGGCGGTATCCTTCTCGCCGTCAGAGTATAAATATCGGGCCTGTTTTTTATGTTCAAGGCGGTAAAGAGGCGGCTGGGCAATATAAAGGTGACCATCTTCAATCAGGCTTGACATGTATCTGAAGAAAAAAGTCAGAAGCAATGTTCGGATATGACTACCGTCCACATCTGCATCGGTCATAATGATGACACGTCCGTACCGCAGGCCGGTTATATCCAGGTTGTCTCCGATCCCCATACCCAGGGCAGAGATAAGCGCTTTGACTTCATTATTTCCAAGAATTTTATCCAGGCGGGCCCGTTCGGTGTTTAGAATTTTGCCTCTCAAAGGCAGGATCGCCTGGAAATGACGGTCCCGGCCCTGCTTGGCTGAACCACCAGCCGAGTCACCTTCGACGATATACAGTTCTGTCTTACTTGAATCGCGTTCTGAACAATCTGCAAGTTTCCCTGGCAGAGTCAACGATTCAAGAGCAGATTTTCGAATGACAAGATCGCGGGCTTTACGGGCTGCGTCCCTTGCTCGTGAGGATGTTAAACATTTTTGAACGATTGCACGTGCTGCCTGCGGGTTTTCTTCAAGGAATGTGCTGAAGGCTTCCCCTACCACCTGGGTAACATAAGTCTGTACTTCAGGATTCATCAGTTTGACTTTTGTTTGAGATTCAAACTGTGGATCCGGATGTTTGATTGAAACAATGGCGGTCATACCTTCACGCGTATCATCACCAGTGAAGTTGGGATCAGAATCTTTTAAAAGGCTGCTTTTCCTGGCGTAATCGTTAACCACACGGGTGATGGCAGAGCGAAGTCCAGTCATGTGTGTTCCGCCATCCACAGTATTGATCGTATTGGCGAAAGAATAAACAGATTCAGTAAAAGCATCAGTATATTGAACTGCTGCTTCAACACCGATACCCTCGATCTGTTTTTCGACAAACATGACATTATGCAGTGTTTCTCGATTGCGATTTAGATACCTTACAAAGGATCGAATGCCGCCTTCAAAATAAAATGTCATTTCCCTGTTTGCGCGTTCATCAACAAATTCAATGGTAACACCACGGGTTACAAATGCCATTTCGCGGAAGCGCTGTATCAGGGTATCAAAACGGAATTCAGGGTTTTCCTTGAATATCGTCGGGTCATATTTAAAAGTTGTGCGGGTACCATGTAATTCTTCTTTGGCTTTTCGAAGGACTTTTACATCCCCCATAGGAATCCCGCGTTCATATCTTTGAGAATGAACCAGGCCTTTCCTGGTTACTTCAACCTCACACCATTCGGATAAAGCATTCACAGCTGAAACACCAACGCCATGTAAACCGCCGGAAACCTTATAACCGCCTCCGCCAAATTTACCGCCGGCATGCAGTACGGTCATAACAACCTGTAAAGCAGAGATCTGTTTTTCAGGATGAATATCTACTGGGATACCTCGACCATTGTCCTCTACGCTGACTGAGCTGTCAGCATGGATCGTAATTTCAATATGATCACATACACCGGCCAGAGCTTCATCAATGGAATTATCTACAACTTCGTAAACCAGGTGGTGCAATGCTTTTTGATCCGTTCCTCCGACATACATACCTGGGCGGCGGCGAACAGCTTCAAGACCTTCCAATACCTGGATGCTGGCAGCATTATAATTTGCAGGGGTTGTCACAAAAATCCTCCAATAAAATCAGACTTGCGCCGATGACTTTTTTTGTTGTTGAATCCATTCCAGGGCAGTTTCGATCCAGGAATTTAATTCCTTGAAATATATAAAACTTGCCGCGAGAAGGCTTGTTGAAACAAAAGCATGGCCGAAAATTCCTACCCCCATCATCCAGGAATCCGCCGGCGCTGCCCGCCAGAGCATATCTATCACCTGGCTGATAAGAATGACAAGCATGGTAAACCATCCAAGCGGGGGTAAACCATAACGGAGCATGCGAATACTTGTGCGGGTAGAGGCTAACGCGTTTTGAGAATTTGCAAATATCCCAAAAAACGAATAATAAATCATTAATAATATCCAGGCTGCCGGTATTGAAAGCAAAATTAATAGAATTGACTTGATTATTCCATCCAGCATAGAAACCAGGAAAACAATAATTATTATGGGTAAATACGAGAGAATAATTATCAGCATCCAGATTAAAGAGAGCAAAACTCCGTGCATTATGGATCTAAAAATCCCCGGCTGATTAGATTGCTTAAGCGCTGCATTCGCAACAGATCTAAAAAAAAGGCTGCCGAAAATCCAACCTAAAACCGTAAGCAATATTATCGATCCAAAAACCACTAAAAAATTTACTGAACCGACTGCATCTCTTGAGCCAAATGGGGTTGTAGTTGACAGATTCGTAGCCATCAAACTAAAAACTCCCAGCGGCATGGTCCGGGTGACTGTAAATAAATTTAATCCTTTTCGGAATTCATCGAAATACTGGGTAAATAATTGAAATTGGTCGGCAGGTAATTGGGATTTAATATCTGGTAATGAATCCAGCAAAGGCTGGATCAGTCCATCTGCCTTAAATCTGGGTCCGAGCCACAAAAAAATATCGAATAATACTGGAAATATAATTACACCGGCATTTGCGGCGATCGAGTTGAATCCGCTGATCAATGCTTTAATCGCCCCGGGAGGTGGAGGTAAGGTGGGTAAATCGGAAACGCGCTTATCCATAGACATTTGATTCTACCACAGGCAGATTTATTCCCCTAATAATGAAACGACGCTGATAGACAGCTGGTTTGGAGCAAATCAAAGATAATTTTTATTTCCCGGCATTCTTGAAAACCTTAAGTAAAAAAAGGTTTGTGTGAGTTGTTCTCATCGCTTTAGCCAAAATTAACAGCGGCAGAAGGATTTAATTTTCAGAAATTTTTGGAAAGAGTTGATTGATGTGTAAGCTTAATCCTTCCCTTCTCAGTTACCGGCAGGTACAATGATTATATGATCGAAGACCATCGCCATCTTCCTGATAGTAATCGCTTAAGTGTATTGATTGCAGCAATCCTGCTGGCATACGCTTTGGGAAGGTTAATTGAGTCAAAAGGTTATCAGATTGACTTTAATATCCTGGGGGTTGGGTTTACTTTGCCTTTGAATTTAAATTTGGCATCCACACTGATGGCGAGTGCGCTTACGGCAGCAGGAATGGATTGGCTGCTTCGAGGTCATCCTCATAAAGATGCCGAAGCATCACTTCAGCATTGGATCCTGCCTGCATTGACAGCCTTTATTTTAGGTTTACCGCTCTACATTCTGCCGTTTGGTTTATCCTGGTGGTTGACGTTTGGAGCTGGCGGCATTTTGCTTCTATTTATTTTTCTGGCAGAGTATATCGCGCTCGACCCTTCTGACATCAGGTATCCCGCAGCTTCAGCAGGACTGGTAGCATTATCTTATACTTTATTTTTAGTATTGATGATCACGCTTACTTATTTTAATGTCCGCCTGTTTCTGGTGGGGATAATTGTATTTATTACATCCGGTTTGGTGGTTCTGAGAGCGCTGCATCTTCGGACAGGGGATTGGGAATTTTCCTGGTCTATTGGAATTGCGATCATCATCACGCAGCTTTCGGCTGCTTTACATTATTGGCCTGTACAACCCATTCAATACAGTCTCATATTGATTGGCCCATTATTTTCACTTACCGAATTGGCACAAAATCAGTTCGAGAAAATTCCGCTTCGCAGAGCAGGCCTGGAAGTAATTGCAGGTTTGATAGTATTCTGGGCAGCGGCAGTTTTGATAAGATCATAAAATGACAAATCGATCAGTTATTCTGACGCAATCACAAATGTATTTAATGCAGCGGCACATTAACTTTATTGCTCCTATTGAGGCCTGCGGTTTAGTAGGTGGCAGGAATGATATTGTAGAATTGGTACTGCCGGTGAAGAATGCTGCCGAAAGTAAAACCAGGTTCATTATGGATCCAAAAGCACAGCTCCGGGCTATTCAGCAGATAGAGTCCGAAGGATTGGAATTGTTGGCAATTTTTCATTCCCATCCTAAAGGCCCATCTACACCATCTGAGACAGACATTGCGGAATCAAGATATGCAGCAGCGAATATTATCTGGGCAAAAACCGGCAGAAGGTGGACGGCACGTGCTTTTATCATTGAAAACGGAATTTCAGTGGAAATTCCGCTAACAATCTTAAATGTGTAACTTTGTACGATTATTTGTGTTACCGTACATAAGCCAAATTGGAGACTTATAAATGCAAATAATAATCGATCTCTTCCTGATATTACTGGGTTACCTTCTCGGTTCTATTCCTTCCGGTTTACTGATTGTTAAGGTAAAAACAGGAAAAGATATAAGGAACGTTGAAAGCGGCAGAACGGGCGGAACAAATGCCTTTCGGGCGGCTGGATTGATGGCAGGAATTTTGACAGCATTTCTTGATATTTTTAAATCAATTGTTGCAGTTTGGCTGGCCCAATGGCTGAGCCCCGGAAATGAATGGGTCCATATTTTAGCTCCAATAGCTGCTATAACCGGTCATAATTATTCTCTTTATCTCCCCGAATTTGATGAAAATGGAAAATTTAAACGGTTCAGGGGTGGTGCCGGCGGAGCTCCAGCCCTCGGCGGTGCGATTGGTTTATGGGCTCCTTCTGTGTTAATCATCTTACCTCTTGGAGCTATTGTATTTTTTTCAATGGGATATGCATCAATTACCACACTGAGTGTT
>CAZBRI010000078.1:0-9933 GCA_964494055.1 uncultured Anaerolinea sp. | reverse complement strand
CTGCCGCACCCGCTTCCGTACCTGCTGCAGCTGTGTCTGCCCCAACCGAAGTGCCGCCTGCAGCAGCCCCCCAGCCGGTAACACTGACTGTCCTGGCAGCCGCCTCTCTGACCGAATCCTTTACCGAGATCGGCAAGCTGTTCGAGGCTGCACATCCCGGCGTCACGGTCACCTTCAGCTTTGCCGGCTCACAGATGCTAGCCCAGCAGCTGGACCAGGGTGCGCCAGCCGATGTCTTTGCCAGCGCCAGCAAGAAATACATGGACGCAGCAGTAACTTCCAACCGAGTAAGTAAGGACACTTCCCAGATCTTTGCAAAAAACCGTCTGATCGTCATCTACCCGGCCGCCAATACAGCCGGTATCAAGGAACTGAAGGATCTGGCCAAACCCGGCATAAAGCTCGATTTTGGCGATAAAACTGTCCCTTGCGGCGCCTACTCACTGGATTTCCTGGATAAAGCCAGCAAAGACAGCAGCTTTGACACCGGCTTCAAGGATGCAGTGCTGAAGAATGTTGTCGCTTATGAGGACAATGTTAAATCGATCATCACCAAGGTCACCGTGGCAGAAGCTGACGCAGGTATCGTTTATGTCACCGATGTCACCGCCGCTGTAGAGCCAAAAACCGGCACCCTGGCCATCCCTGATGCACTAAATACCATCGCCAGCTACCCGATGGCGGCCATCTCTGACAGCAAGAACCCTGATCTTGCAAAAGCATTCATCGATTTCGTGCTTTCAACTGATGGACAGGCCGTTCTGGCAAAATACAAATTCCTTCCGATTAAATAATATTCCAGGGGAACAGGTCAGGCCTGGTTAAGCAAACAATTTACCAGTCAGCGGGTTTCCGTTGGCTGGTATTAATTTTACCGGTGATATTTATCGTGTCTTGTCACCAATTGATCCATTTGATATACTCACTCTGCAAGTACTACTCAACAAGTGAGTAAATATGACCGGATCAAAACCACATCACATCGGCACCCTTTCGCCAGAAATGGCCCTGATCGGGCAGTTATTTGATAAACCGGGCCACGGCTATGACCTGCACCGCCGGGTGCTGGCTGACCTGGGTCAGGTCTGGCACCTCAGCCAGAGCCAGGCTTATGCCACTCTCAAACGGCTTGAAGCCCGTGGCATGATCACTTCTGAAGAGGTCAAACAGTCAAAACTGCCATCACGCCAGCTTTTGCGGCTGACAGAACAGGGCAGGCAGCGGTTCCTGGAATGGCTGGAAAAGCCCA
Source organism: uncultured Anaerolinea sp. (assembly GCA_964494055.1). Taxonomy (GTDB): domain Bacteria; phylum Chloroflexota; class Anaerolineae; order Anaerolineales; family Villigracilaceae; genus UBA5195. The sequence continues at coordinate 8,684 of CAZBRI010000078.1, read as the reverse complement.
CCAGCGGCAGCACCCGTGCCATCCGGATGGAATTCGTCACCCGTTTGTATTTCCTGCGCCAATACATGCCTGAGAGATTGCCTGAGGCATTCAACAGGCAGCGAAATGAAGCCCTGGAAAATATTCAACGGCTGGAAACTACCGTTGCAAATATACCCGCCGGGCAGGTTTTCAACCGGATGAGTATGGAAATGCGGCTGGAACAGTTAAAAACGCTGCTCACATGGCTGACCGACTCTGAAAAGTACTTCGATCAAAGTTGATGCCCTGTATCTATTTTGCTCATAATAAGGAAGAAAAGCTCATCGAATTCAACATGAAACCTATCGGGGTAATCCATACCCCGTTCAAACTTCAAGAGGGAATGCCCATTCAATCTGTCCGTTCAGCTGCGGATGGCTCGATTGAAATTTTCCCGGAATTCCAGGACGGGCTGGAAAGCGTCGATGGATTGTCACACCTGATCCTGCTGTATGTATTTCACAAGGCCCTGAACAGCAGCGAGCTGATGATCAAACCCTTCCTGGATGATACCCGGCATGGGGTCTTCTCCACCCGCTGGTATCAACGGCCAAACCCGATCGGACTGTCTGTTGTACGTCTGCTGGATGTGAAGGGCGGGATATTAAAGATTCAAAATGTCGATATGCTGGATGGCACTCCGCTGCTGGACATAAAACCTTACATCCCTGAGTTCGATCATTTCACAGTAGATCAAATCGGTTGGTATAGCAGCCGCTCTCACAAATAAGATGGACGGAACCTCTGCATGACCCGACAGTTCACCAACTTCCTTGAAAAAAACCGCAATATTGAACAACAGCCGCCACTAATGGAATGGCTGAATGGTCAATTAAAAGGATCCTGGAAGCTGCTCAGCCTGCCGCTCCTGATTTTCATAGCCCTGCCGGTACTCTCCATCTTCCTAGGAACATCACCCGCTGACATATTGTTGGAATTGAATCTGCAGCAGGTCAAACAAGCCGTCTGGTTAAGCCTGGAAACCACCTTCTGCACGACCGTTGTGACGCTTCTGGCAGGCACACCGGTGGCTTACCTGCTAGCCAATAAAAACTTCAGGCTCCATCACCTGGTGGATACGATCATCGACCTGCCGACCGTCCTGCCGCCATCCGTCGTGGGTATAGCATTGCTGATGACCTTTGGCCGGCGGGGGCTGCTGGGACCAGTGCTGGCACCGCTGGGAATCAGCATCACCTTCACCACCCTGGCTGTAATCATGGCCCAAACCTTCATCGCCGCCCCTTTTTATATCAAGGCCGCATCGATCGGTTTTCGCTCGATCGACACAGAGCTGCTGCAGGCTGCAGCCCTGGATGGTGCCAGCCGCTGGCAGATCTTCCGTTTTATCATCCTGCCCATGTCCTGGATCGCCCTGCTGAGCGGGAGCGTGATGACCTGGGCGCGCGCCATGGGCGAATTCGGGGCGACCATTCTCTTTGCCGGAAATTTCCCCGGCCGCACCCAAACCATGCCCCTCGCTATCTATATCGGGTTTGAACTCGATCTCAAGGTAGCGCTGACACTTTCCATTCTTTTGATCTGCTCCTCTTTCCTGGCCCTTATCCTGTTAAAAGTTGTTCTGCACCGTCAGATGGATGGGCAAGGGGATGGATAAAAATAATATCAGCCGCTAAAAATGGGGTAATAAAAAGGGGTATTCTGAATTTGTAATTATTTTCAACAAATCCTGCAGAAATCACTCACTCAGCCTTAACATAGTTGATAAAAAAAGTTATAAAATATTTCTTAATATTCAAATTTTTCTACTAAAGAGTAGTAAAAGGATGGTTTTCATGGAATATAAATTATTAATCGATGGTCAGTGGGTTAATGCCGGTCCATTAATGGAAGTGAAAAATAAATACAACGGCGATGTTTTTGCAGCCCTGCCGACTGCCAGGCGTGAAGATGTGGATGCTGCAATTGCAGCTGCCGAGCGGGCAGAAAATATCATGGCCGATATGCCAACCTGGCGCAGAGCAGAAATACTGCTTCGCACCGCAGCCCTGATCCGTGAAAGGGCTGATGACCTGGCACAAACCATCGCAGCCGAAGCCGGGAAAGCCCTGAAGTATGCCCGGGCTGAAGTGGACCGGGCAGCCAGCACTTTCACCATCGCCTCAGAAGAAGCAAAGAGAATGCACGGCGAGACCATCCCGCTGGATGCTGTACCTTCAGGTGATGGTTATTTCGGTTTTTATATCCGCCGCCCGGTGGGTGTCATCGCTGCCATCAGTCCTTTTAATTTTCCCATCAACCTGGTAGCCCACAAACTTGCTCCCGCCATCGCTTCCGGCAATACGATCGTGCTAAAACCCGCCAGCAGCACGCCCATCACCGCGGTAAAACTGTGCCAGATCATTCAGGAAGCCGGCCTGCCTGCCGGCGCCCTCAACCTGGTGGTCGGCCCGGGCAGCACGGTAGGTGAATGGCTGATCACCGACCCGCGCGTGGATAAGATCACCTTCACCGGCAGCCCGGAGATCGGGAAGCACATTCTCGGCGCAGCCGGTATCAAGAAGGTCACACTGGAACTGGGAAATGCCTCCCCGGTGGTGGTGGCCCCGGATGCCGACCTGGATTTTGTTGCAAAACGCTGTGCGGTGGGGGCTTACGCCAATTCCGGGCAGATCTGCATCTCAGTCCAGCGCATATACAGTCAGAAACAGGTATACGAGCCGTTCATGGATAAATTCCTGGCTGCCACAAACAGTATGGTGGTGGGTGACCCGCTGGATGAACGGGTGGATGTCGGCCCGATGATCGACTCAAAAGAAGTGGACCGGATTGAAACCTGGGTCAATGAAGCGCACGCTGCCGGCGCACAGGTCCTGACCGGCGGAAAGCGGGATGGAACCGTATACTACCCCACGATTTTGACCGGGGTAAATACCGGTATGAAAGTGATTTCAGAAGAAGTATTTGCCCCCGTGGCTTCCATCATTTCTTGTGATGATTTTGAAGAATCACTCCGCCAGGCTAACGACAGCAAATTCGGCCTGCAGGTGGGCGTGTTTACAAAAGATGTCGACCGCATCTTCAAAGCCATACGCGGGCTCAATTTCGGCGGCGTGATTGTCAACGACACTCCCACCTTCCGCGTCGACCAGATGCCTTACGGCGGAAACCGTCAGAGCGGCCTGGGACGTGAAGGCGTCAAGTTCGCCATGGAAGACATGACCAATATTCAGCTGGTTGCTATTCGGCTGTCGTAACTGCCGGTATTACAGCAGCGGCGGAGGCTGGTTTTTTGGTAAAAATGCGCGCCAGGCCAGCCATTCGCTGCTTGAAAGATGTTCCAAAAACCACACCCATGATACCGGCAGCCAGCTCATAGTGGTTATTTTCACGCAGGACAGTGGCAATATCCCACTTGAACGGGGGTCTGCCGACGGCATAGCTGTAAGGCCTGGTGAACTGCATCAACCCTTCGCGCCCGTGCGTCCGGCCGAAACCTGAATCTTTCAACCCGCCAAAAGGCAGCATGGGGATGCCGAACTGGGCGATACAGTCATTGACAATAACAGATGCGGCCTGCACCTGCTCAGCCACACGGGTGGCATGCGGCACACTCCGGCTCCAGATGGATGCCCCCAGGCCGAAGACACTGTCATTCGCCATGCGGATGGCTTCCTGTTCATCCTTCACCTTCATGATCGGCAGGATCGGGCCGAAAGTCTCATCTTTCATCAGCAGCATGGAATGATCTACATTCACCAGCACGATCGGGCTGTAAAAACCGCCCTGCTCCTTGCCGCCGGTCAGCTTTTTGGCACCGCGGGCCAGTGCATCTTCCATGTGCCGGTCAATGATCTTTACCTGCCTCGGGTCGGTTACCGGCCCCATCGAATAATCGGTGTTGAGTTCCGTACTGTAACCGGGTTTGAAACGGGCAGTATATTCCAGGGCCAATTTAACAAATTCATCATAGCATTGCTCGACGACGTAAACCCGTTCGACTGCCATGCAGGTCTGGCCGGTGTTGAAGAATGCTCCCCACACCCCCCAGCGTGCAGCTGCATTAAGATCCGCATCATCCAGAACGATCATGGCGTCCTTGCCGCCCAGCTCCAGCGCAATGGGCGTCAGGGTCTCACTGGCAGCCTGCATGATCTTGCGGCCGGTGCCGGTCGAACCCGTCAGGAAGATGAAGTCAGGCCTGGCCTGTGTCAGCGCAGCACCCACCCGGCCATCCCCGTGAACCACGCGCACGTACGGGGCCAGCTCCGGGACCTGCATCAGCATTTTTTCCACCAGCACACCGGTAGCGGCGGTCACCTCTGATGGTTTGAGCACTACCGTGTTGCCAGCCAGTAAAGCTGCCATCATGGGCGGAATCGCCAGAGTGAAAGGGTAATTCCATGGTGAAATAATGGCAGCCACACCGTAAGGCCGGTATTCGATAAAAGCCTGCTTCATCAGGTATAAACCGGAAGAGACCGGCCGTTTCTTCAGCCATTTGGGAGCCTGCCAGCTGTACTCTGCCAGCATATCCACGCTTACAAAAAGCTCGATCAGGGCGTCCTGCCGGCTTTTCCCGCAGTCCTGGTTGATCACCCGTGTTATCTCGTCGCTGTTTTCGATCATCAAACCCTGGAACTTGCTCAGGATGCGGATGCGCTCCTTTACCGGTTTAGCGCTCCAGGCCGGGAAAGCAGCGCGCATATCATCCACAGCTTTTTGAACCGCCTCTGGAGTGGTCATTACAACTTCGCCGAATGTGCTGCCATTGGCCGGATTGGTAAAGACAAGCGTTTCAGGATTCATGTTTTTTCCTTTATAATTAACCTTAATAAAATCACCGGCCGCACCGGTTGATTCTTAAATTATAGTAGGTTTTAAATAATTCTGCACGGTTCATTTTTTTTCAAATCGCCAACACAAATCAACAAGGAGAAAACAAATGGGACACAAGCTGTGGATTAATGGTCAATGGGTAAACAGCAAGGGCGGAGGCATGATGAATGTCGAAAACCCTGCTACAGGAGAGGTCATTGACCAGGTAACAGATGCCAGCGCCGAAGATGTCAACCTGGCAGTTGCGGCAGCAAAAACTGCTTTTTATGATGGCCGCTGGTCGGGTCTCGTACCTTCAGAACGCTCCAAGATCATTTGGAAATTGGCGGATCTTTTGGAAAAAAATGCCGAAGAATTTGCCCGTGCAGAAGCCTTAAATACCGGCAAGCCCTTCAAGTATGTCTGCATGGGGGCTGACCTGCCTTTCTCAATCGACAACCTGCGCTTTTTTGCCGGTGCAGCCCGTGACACACACGGCAACCATGCCGGTGAATACTTCCCCGGTTACACATCCATGTACCGCCGCGACCCTGTCGGCGTGGTCGGACAGATCGCACCCTGGAATTACCCGCTGCTGATGGGCGTCTGGAAGATCGGCCCGGCCCTGGCCGCTGGCTGCACAACCGTCTTCAAACCAGCCAGCATAACCCCGCTCACCAGCCTGATGCTGGCTGATATCATCAAAGAAGCCGGTGTGCCGGATGGCGTGGTCAACATCATCACCGGCCGCAGCGCCGGCCGCCTGCTGGTTGAACACCCTGATATCCGTATGATCAGCGTCACCGGCTCCACCGAAGTGGGCCAGTCCATCATGCGCACTGCCGCCAACACCATCAAACGTGTACACCTGGAACTGGGCGGCAAAGCCCCGGTCATCGTCTTCAACGATGCTGATCCTGAGCTGGTGGCAGCCAAGGTTGCCCTGGCCGGCACGATCAACACCGGGCAGGACTGCACCGCAGCCACCCGTGTTTATGTTCAGGAAGGCCTGCGCAAACAGGTGGAAGAAGCCCTGGTTGCTGCAGTCCGCGGCACCAAGATCGGTGACCCGTTTGACGATGACACCCAGATCGGACCATTGATCTCCAGCAATCAGCGTGATTCAGTCAGCGGCTTCGTGGAACGCGCCCGCAAGGACGGCGGTAAAGTGCTCACCGGCGGCAAGGTACCTGCCGGCTTCGATAAAGGTTATTACTACGAACCCACCATTATTGCTGATCCGCATCAGAAATCCGAGATCATCCAGCAGGAAGTCTTCGGACCCGTCATCACGATCAATTCATTCACAGATGAAGCCCAGGGCATCGAATTCGGGAATGATGTCGTATTCGGCCTCGCATCCTCTGTCTTTACAAAAGACCCCGGCTGTGCCATGCGGGTTGCCAAGCAGCTGGAATTCGGTACTGTATGGGTCAACGATCACATCCCGCTGGCTTCCGAAGCTCCTCACGGCGGCTTCAAACAGTCCGGCTTCGGCAAGGACCTTTCTGCAGAGGCTGTCGGGGATTACCTGGTCACCAAGCACGTCATGATCAATGTCGCTTAACTTAGCTAATCAATAAACTGATTACTGTGTATTAACTGCTTCTTTTACAGAATAAATTAAACTATATACTACAGCCCCTTACTTAAGGGGCTGTATTGTTTTTTATACATAGTTTAACAGGGTAGTCAGGGAATTTTGTTTTCAATAGATTACACAGATATTTTCACTGTGAATCAAACCGGAAGCGTTTTACGTCGATTAATCAGATTACTAGTGAATAGAACCGGGACTTTGATGCACTTAACTTGCGCCGTGCAGCCAATCTTCAATGACCAATCCCTTGATACGTTTAAAATCCCTCGTATTATTTGTGACAAGAATAGCATTCATACCTAAAGCATGAGCAGCGATCAACATATCCATCGAACCGATCAGATTCCCTTCTTTTTCCAGTGATGAACGGATCTTCCCATATTGAACAGCTGATCTTTCTCCAAAATCTACCAGCTCCAATGGCAGCAAAAATTGCTGGATCGCTGTCCGGTTCTGGTCTGGAAATTGACTCTTCTCAACACCATGCATTAATTCTGCCAGCGTAATAGAAGAAATACCAATTTCTCCTGCTTCCTGTGAGATTAGTTTTTGAAGTAAGGAAGTTGACTTGTTCCGAATCAGCGCAATACAGATATTTGTATCAAGGAGATACTTCATTCAAAAATCTCCTGTCTCTCCTGTGTTTTTCCCTGTTCCCGCCCGGACATAAAATCATCCGAAAACAATGAAAGACTATCGACCAGTGAATCCCAGGTCTTTGTATAAGGAAGCAGTATCACCGCGTTTCCGACCTGCTTCACGTACACCCTGTCACCCAAAAATCGCATATCTTTTGGCAGCCTGACAGCCTGACTTTTTCCATTAGTAAATAACCGTGCAGTATGCATGATATCCTCTTTTTAATATATATTAATAGTATATATTATTCTGGATAATTATACAACTTGCTTTTTTTAATTCCAGGTAATCTAATTGAAAATTATTTTAAAAATACCCCTTAAAAAATGGTTATCAGTGCCCTGCTGATGCTGAGGTTTCTTCCAGTTCCCGGGACAGGTCATCCAGCCACTGCAGGGTGGCTGACAGCTGTCCCAGGCGGTAACGATATATCTTAGATTGGTATGACCCGGGATCAACTTTCTCAGCTTTTATCTCATTCAGCCAGTCCCGGCAAGCCAGCTTTTGAGCATTTACAAGAGAAACAACCTTATTCCCGCCCTCTTTACTTGAAAAATAAAGTTTCGCCATGAATTCCTGGCGCATGAGCCTTGGGTTGCTGACTGGGGAGCTGAGCCATTTTTGGAATGCGGTCTGCCCGGCACGAGTCAAATGAAAAACACGCCTGGGAGGGCGTGCAGTATCCTGTACTTCCAGGACCCCGCCTGTCAAACCATCTTTTTCAAGATTTGCCAGCAGGGCGTATAACTGACTCTGTTTAAGTTTCCAGATCGGCTTGAGCCCGTTAGGATCTTCCATCAATAAATGAATCTGGTACCCGTGCTGCGGACCATCACGCAAAAAACCGAGTAATGCCAATTCAATACCGGGAGGACGCCTTACCATCGGACTCATCTTTAATCAATACTCCTTACTCATTGAATGAGTATACAACGAATGGCGTCACCTTTCAAGATGATATTTGTCACAAAACGATAATCTTGAAAATTCAAACATGCTAAGATATGTAATTGAAGTGACTATTTATTGGTGGTTAATTAATTATATCCCAAATATCGTTAGCTGTCTTTTTCCAACTAAACCGCAATCTATTTTGTAAGGAACTCGGAGGAAAAATGTTAAAAAAGTCGCTCGTAATTAATGGGGTCAGTAAAACACTGATTCTCGACCCGGAAACCAGCCTGGGTGATGTTCTCCGCAAGCAGCTTTTGCTGACCGGCACCAAGATCTCGTGTAACGATGGTCACTGCGGTGCATGTTCAGTCATTGTCGATGGCAAACTAACCCTTGCCTGTGTGACAAAGATGAGCAAAGTTGCCGACGGCGCATCTGTTACCACTGTTGAAGGCATCGGCACTCCTGAAAAGATGCACCCCATCCAGGTTGCATTTGCTGTGTACGGCGCCGCCCAGTGCGGCTTTTGTACCCCCGGTATGGTCGTTTCCGCCAAGGTTTTATTGGACGGCAACCCCAACCCGACCCGTGAACAGGTTCGTGATTGGCTGACCAAGCATCACAATGCCTGCCGCTGTACCGGTTACAAACCGATCGTGGATGCCATCATCGAAGCCGGCAAGGTCATGCGCGGTGAGATGAAACTCGCCGATCTTGAATACAAACTCCCCGCCGATGGCAAGATCTGGGG
>CAZBRI010000077.1:0-9968 GCA_964494055.1 uncultured Anaerolinea sp. | reverse complement strand
AGCTTCAGGTGACTGGAGTTCAGACGTGTGCTCTTCCGATCTCCAGTGCCTTTTGGCTTGGATGAACTTGATCCAGCCGGTCTTCTTCCGCCCCGAATTTATGAATAAACCGAATTGTTGGAATTTCTGGAATATATCAAAAAGAAATGTTCACGAGTCATCATTCAATCGAATTTTAATGATCTGACACGAAATTGTTCATTTTCATGGGGAAGCCTGCCGTATGCCGAATTATGCATTGACAATATTCGTCATATCCAGGAACATGCAGCACAGTTAAATTTGTATCTGGGACAGAAAAAGCAAATAAGATCTTCCTGGTTCAGCCGGGGAATTGTAGAACCTGATTAATTCAGTTTATCCCGAATTAAACCATTTTTTTGCAATCATCATGACCAAAAAGTGACCGAATTCAATAATAAAAAGTGATTTGTATAATTAGTTGAGATGAGTTATATTGGACATTAAAGGTCTGAAAACTTTTTAGTAATTCAAGTGTTTTACATTTACAGAATTTTTTTTTAATTTTGAGGAGCTTGTTGTATATGATTAACATAAATTGGTTCGCGGTGGTAGTCTGCCTGGTTCTCAGCATGGTGAGCGGTTCTATTTGGTATGGTCCAAAAACTTTTTACCCGGTCTGGCGTAAGGGAATCGGTAAACCTGAAGTTGGTGAACCTTCAAATGGGATACCCATGAACCTGGTTTGGGCATTAACTATCTTTTCATCTTTCATGCAGGTATTGGCTTTTGCACTCTTGATTGCATATATTGGCAGTTATTCTCCGGGCGGGAGCACGCTGTTTTCCGGCGCATTGATCGGATTCCTGATCTGGCTGGGATTCATAGCACCTACTTACATGGTGAATAAATTATTTGCTGGTCACGGGTTTAAAGTCTGGGCAATAGAAGTTGGAAATCACCTGTTGAATTTCGTCCTGTTTGGCGCAATTCTTGGAGCATGGCACTAACCTGGTTGTAAAAGATAATTCGACTATTCGTCACGTATCGCTTAAATTATGTTTTATCAAAATATCTCAACTCTGATGATTGTGATAAATACTGAATAAATACAAGAATGACTGACAATAAAAATCAACTATCAGATCTTCCATCATCACTGGCAGCTCCAGCGATCCGAGCCCTTTCTTCAATTAATTGTTCTTCGCTGGAGCAGCTGTCTTTCTTTACAGAAACCGAAATCAATTCCTTGCATGGAATAGGACCGCGGGCAATGTTTGATTTGCAAGAGGCGATGGCGGCTAAAAATATTAAATTCAAACCCGGTTAATTAATTGCCATTGTCATTTTTCCATGTACGTGCAGCCGCAGCTGATTGGTTTATTACTGGAACGGGGCGGACGTTATTTTCAGGTATAATCATTTTACGGGATTTGCCCGTTAATTAATCTATATCAGCAGTCCGCCGCTGTTCGCAACCCGAGCACGAGCTCAATTCCCCCAGCATCTGCATGACTTCTGAAGAAAAGGAATATTTGTGAGCTTTAACCAGTTCAATCTTGATCCCCGCCTATCAGGCGGGATCAAACATGCCGGCTATGATGTGCCGACACCTATTCAAATTGCTGCCATCCCGGCAGCTTTATCTGGTGCTGATCTTATCGGCACCGCGCAAACAGGTACCGGAAAAACAGCAGCCTTTGTTTTACCTATCTTAAACCGGCTCCTGGATGGTCCCAGGCGGGTATCTCGTGCGTTGATTGTTACCCCGACCCGTGAATTAGCTGACCAGATCAATGATTCGATCCGTGAACTGGCACAGGGTACCCAGATTCGCAGCGCCACAATTTATGGCGGTGTGGGTCCTGCCCCGCAGGTTAGGGCCTTGCGTGATGGTGTTGAGATCCTGGTTGCCTGCCCCGGCCGGCTGCTGGATCTTGTTGCCCAGGGTCAGGCACGGCTTGGTGCCATCGAGGTTCTTGTGCTCGATGAAGCAGATCGTATGTTCGATATGGGTTTTTTGCCTGATGTCAAAAAGATAATCAAGGCAGTACCGCCGCGCCGTCAGACGATGCTTTTCTCGGCCACCTTTCCAAAAGAAATAGAAGAACTCGCAACGTTATCCCTGAGAAATCCGCAGCGCATCAGTCTTGGAATCAGTAAACCGGCGGTTACAGTCACGCATGCTTTGTATCCTGTCCCGCAGCACCTGAAAACGGTGCTTTTATTGGCCATACTCAAGAAAACGGATACTCAGTCGGTTTTGATTTTTACCAGGACCAAACACCGGGCGGAGAGGCTTGCAACACAGATCGCTCATGCCGGTTTCAGGGTAACCAGCCTGCACAGTAATCGTTCTCAAAATCAGAGACAGGCTGCCTTAAGCGGGTTTAAAAGCGGGCATTTTCAGATTATGGTCGCAACTGATATTGCTGCCAGGGGACTGGATGTTGACAGTATCTCACATGTCATTAATTTTGATATGCCGGATACTCCGGATGCCTATATACACCGGATTGGACGTACAGGCCGGGCTGAACGAACCGGGGATGCATTCACCCTTGTGACCCCGGAAGATTATGACATGATCCGTACACTTGAAAAAATTATGGGACATGCATTACCCAGGGAACAACTGGAAGGTTTTGATTATGCCCTGCCTCAGCCTCCGAAACCAGCAACGGTAATTCATCCGACCCATCACTCCCCTTCGCCAAAACATGTTCCAGCATCAGGAACAGTTAAACCGGCACTTCCCGGGAGAAGATCCAGCCCTAACCGCCTGGCTCCCAGATCTCGTAATAAACAAGGTTAATCTAAACGACCCGTCATACACCGGCGGGTTGTTTTTTTTTATTCAGCGCTGGATTGTATCCAGCGAGTCATAGCTCCCAGGTGCTCAAATATGTGATCTGCTTTAAATGGTGAGTTAACCGTTTCATCCATATGCGTTTCTCCGCTTAAAACAAGAACTGTCAGGATGCCGCTGGTTTGCCCCAAAGCAATATCTGTATAAAGACGGTCGCCAACCATCGCCATTTTTTCTATGCCGAAACCTGTTTTCTTCACCGCAGCGTCGACAATGAATCTGTTCGGTTTTCCAATGATGACATCGGGTTTTCTGCCTGTGGATGCGTAAATATAGGCGATCACTGCACCAATATCCGGCATGTAACCTCCTTCAATCGGGCAGTTAAAATCCGGGTGTGTAGCAATAAACGGTATTCCGGTTCTGATTAAGTCACATAATTTCCATAATTTTTGATAATTAAGATTGGTGTCAAAACCCAACAACACAAGATCTGGATTCTCCTGGACAAGTGTGAAATTGGCTTTTATGAATTCCTCTTCCAGGGATTCTGTTCCTGCCAGGAATATTTTAGGATTTGAATACTTATCACTGATAAAAATAGAGGATGCCTCTCCTGATGTTAATACATCCTCATCGCGGATATGTAAACCTAACCGCCTGATTTTTTCTGCGTATTGTGTCCTGTTCTTTGATGAATTGTTGGTCAAAAAAAGAAACGTTTTATTCTTCTTCTTTAGATACTCAATAAATTCAAGCGCTCCTTCGATTAAATTTTCACCCAGGTAAAAAGTCCCATCCATATCCAATAAAAAGCACTCAACATCACGAAGCCCGGGTTTTAACATGTATATCTAACTTCCTTATCCAAAATGGCTTTTTTCTTCAATGATCAATTCCAATTTTCTGATAGTAGATTATATCGGTTTTGATAAATTTTAAACCTTGAAACCGCAGAAATATTTTTCCTGCCATTATGAAAAAAAATATAAGAATAACTTATGAAGGTTAATGCTATAATAAAATTTATTCAATTTACTAAAGAAAGATATTGCCTCCATGAATTTTCTAATTACCGGCGCGGCCGGGTTTCTAGGCTCAGCACTCGCAAATCAGCTGGCACGTGAAGGACAGCAGGTAAGGGGATTGGATGATTTATCGACCGGAGACTCACTTTCATTATCTCCGGATGTCCATTTTACACGCGGGGACGTGAATGACCGTCCCAAGCTGTGGACATTGTTACAGGAAGTTGATTGTGTTTATCACCTGGCAGCGCGGGTTTCAGTACAGGAATCCGTTCTTTATCCCAGGGAATACAACGCTGTTAATGTCGGCGGCACTGTCAGCTTAATGGAAGCGATGCGGGATGTCGGAGTCAGGCGCGTTGTGCTCGTTTCCTCTGGTGCAATTTATGGCGACCAGGCGGAACAGCCCCTTCGCGAAAACATGTCCCCAAATCCAAGATCCCCATATGCAGTTTCCAAATTGGCTGCTGAATATTATGTGAACACGATCGGTGATCTGTGGCAGATTGAAACCGTCAGTTTGCGGGTTTTCAATGCTTATGGACCGGGTCAGCACTTACCGGCCTCACACCCGCCTGTTGTTCCAAATTTCCTTAAGCAAGCCATCCATCACGGGTCGATTGTGGTTCATTCAGACGGAAATCAAACACGTGATTATGTCTTTATTGATGATGTCGTTTCTGCCATGGTTGCCGCTTCAACAGCCCCAAACCTGGATGGTGCGGTCATCAATGTCGGCAGCGGGAAGGAAACTTCGGTACGCGACCTTGTAAAAACCGTGCAGGAAGTCACGGGAGCAAATGCCGACCTGATTTATAATCCAAAAATTTCTTCAGGGGTTTCAAGAATGTGTGCTGATATTACTATGGCGAGTCAAAAATTAAATTACACTCCTTCAGTTAATTTAGTGGAAGGTCTTCGTCAGACGATACTGCGTGACTCCCGTTTTCATCAGAGCACTGATAAATGAAAATATTATCTTTTGGTGCAGGCGCAATCGGGACGTACATTGGCGGCTCACTCGCACTTCGAGGCCATCAACTTGTTTTTGTTGAACAGGCTGAAGCAGCAGAAAAATTAAAAAAGACCGGTTTAAAACTTAATTTGGCGAAGGCTGTTGGTCAGGATGCTGAAGCAGATTTTTCACTCCAGTCACCGGAAGTATATTTTGCCTCGTCGCTTGAAGAGGCACTTTCTTTCGGCCCCTTTGATATCGCTTTATTTGCATTGAAATCGTACGATACGGATTCTGCCCTTGAGGGAATGCGTCCATTTATAAAACAACTCCCGCCGATCCTGTGCCTGCAGAATGGTATTGATAATGAACCTGCTCTCGCTTCAATTTTGGGCGAAAATAATCTAATCCCTGGTACAGTGACCTCTGCTGTCGGCAGGCGGGGAGTGGGCGAAATTATTCTTGAAAAATTGCGCGGTGTAGGCATTGCAAATACGCATACCTTATCGCAGCAGCTATACCAGGCATTTCTTGAGGCTGGATTAAATCCACGGATGTACCAGAAATCAGCGGATATGAAATGGTCAAAAATGTTGACCAACCTTTTAGCGAATCCAACTTCGGCCATTCTTAACATGAGCCCGGCTGAGGTTTTTGCAAATGACGGCCTGTACAGGCTGGAAATTACTCAATTAAGTGAATGCCTGGCGGTTATGAAAAGCCAATCCATCAATGTTGTCGATCTGCCCGGTACACCAGTTAAAGCCCTGGCATTATCGACCCGCCTGCCGATCTGGCTTTCCAAGCCATTCCTTTCAAAAGCAGCAGGTGCGGGACGCGGGGCTAAAATGCCCTCTTTTCATATTGACCTGTATTCGGGTCGTGGAAAAAGTGAAATTCCGTATCTGCATGGTGCAGTCGTTCGTGCGGGTAAACTGAAGGGTATCAAAACACCGGTCAATGAATTGTTAACCAACACTCTCCTGGGATTGACCAATGGGACAATCAAGTTAGGTGAATTTGATCATTTACCCGGGAAGTTCCTGGCCAAACTTTAATCGTATTCTAAAAGATGGGAAATATGCAATTTACAACACAAAATGAAATTATTGAAATTCATTTAACAGATGGCCGGACCATTTCCGGGCAGCGGGGATCAACAGCTGAAGCATTCCTGAATATACTGGCTGGCGAGAACCAACCGCTGATTGTCGGGGCGGTGATAAACGGTGAGCTCCACGAATTAACCCGCCCGATCATTATGGAGTCAAAAGTGCAGCCGATCACCATGGCTGATTCGGACGGTTCCAGGATCTATCGCCGGTCACTCACTTTTTTATTGGAAGCGGCCTTTGCCAATCTGTACCCTGAAGTATCCTTATATATTGATCATTCAGTTTCATCGGGCGGATATTATTGTCATATCATCGGCCGTAATACACTTTCCTCTGATGACCTAAAATTGGTTGAGAGCGAAATGAGACGCCTGGTCTCGCTGGATCTGCCGCTTATTCGAAAAGAAGCATCACTGGAAGAAGCCATTTCGCTTTTTGAAAACCAGAAGGCAGAAGATAAAGTTCGATTAATGCGGTACCGGTCCAAATCTTATGTAACACTCTACAGCCTGGATAACCATGTAGATTACCATCATGGATACATGGTTCCTTCAACCAGGTATCTCCGGTGGTTTGGCCTTGTTTCTTCCAATGGCGGTTTCACCCTCAGATTCCCCAGAAGACATGCGCCAGCTTTGATTGAACCGATGGAAGATTATCCGCAATTAATGAATGCCTTCCGTTTGTATGGTAACTGGCTTGAAAAACTGGGTATTGAGAGCGTTGGTGCCCTGGATGACGCAATCCGCTCAGGCAGAAGCCGTGAAGTCATCATGGTATCCGAGGCACTTCATGAGCAGCACATCACATCCATCGCCAGTCAAATTGCCAATCATAAAGGAAAGACCCGTCTTGTACTCATTTCAGGACCGAGTTCATCAGGCAAGACGACTTTTTCCCGCCGACTTGCAGTTCAGCTCCTTGCTTTGGGGCTTTCGCCATATGCCCTTGAATTGGATAATTTTTTTATCGATAAAGAAAAGACACCCAAAGATGAAAACGGGCAATATGATTTTGAAACGATAGATGCATTGGATCTATCAAGTCTTGGAATAAAGCTGCAAGCGTTAATCCATGGTGAAGAAGTTCAGCTGCCCCGTTATAATTTCATAGATGGGCGGCAGGAACCCGGAGATGTTATTCGTTTAAAACAGGATCAAATCATCATCCTTGAAGGTATTCACGGGTTAAACCCCCGCCTCATCCCGCTTTCTTTGGCGGATAAATCTTTCAAGATCTACACATCTGCGCTCACCCAATTAAACCTCGACCGGCATAACCGGGTTTCGACGACAGATACGCGTCTCATCCGGCGAATTGTAAGGGATGCCCGTGAACGCGGCTACAACGCGGCACAAACCATCAGCCGCTGGGAATCAGTAAGACGCGGTGAAAAACAGCACATATTTCCGCACCAGGAGAACGCAGATGTGATGTTCAATTCAGCGCTCGCGTATGAACTGGCTGTTCTGAGACCCATGATTGAGCCTTTATTACGGCAGGTGCCTTTTGGAACCCCGGAATATATCGAGACAAAGCGTCTGCTGGCCTTTCTCGAGTGGTTTTTAGAAGTGGATCTCGAATGGGTTCCTGATAATTCAATTCTTCGCGAGTTTGTCGGCGGATCAATCTTAAAAGATTTTAAAGTCTGGGGTTCCTGATATTTAACCTTTTTTAAATTGGAGCTTTTTATGGGTATTCGGTCATTTTTTGTTAAAACTTCAACCCTAAATTTCTTAAAGGAAGCCAGGGCGACCCGCGGGTTTTCTTTTTTTGATTTTTTACACGGTTATATTTACGGCCGATGGACCCATTTGTATATTGCACTCGGTACAGGTCAGCACCCCCTGGCAAAAAAAATTGCCCCGCTGGCTGCATGGTTCGAATCGAGGATCACCAGCAAAAGTAAGGGTCTGGATGAGGCAAGTTCTGTGACAATGGCAGACACATATCACGGCAAAGCTCTTCCACTCGAGCAGGCAAAACGGATGGTTTTGATCAACCAGGAAGTGAACATCCCTGATCTTGAACAGGTAATTCCATATAAACGAGCCCGGTCGATTGTTTTGAAGAATCCGGATCACATTGTTGCGTTGAACTGCCCTTGCAGATCTGCCAAACCAAACCCATGTTTACCGCTGGATGTCTGCCTGGTGGTTGGTGAGCCATTCGCCAGTTTTGTTGTTGAACATAATCCTGGAAAAACACGCTGGATTACCCAGAAGGAAGCTGTCGAAATCATTGATTCTGAGGATGCCCGCGGGCATGTACATCATGCATTTTTTAAAGATGCCATGCTGGGCAGGTTTTACGCAATTTGCAACTGCTGTTCTTGCTGCTGCGGCGCAATCCATGCCCATCAAAATGGCACCCCCATGCTGGCTTCTTCAGGCTACCTGGCAAAAATTGATGCCGGGGATTGTATCGCTTGCGGAATATGTTCAGAATACTGTCAATTTGGCGCATTATCAACAGAAGCTATAACAACAAAAGTTGATCCTGTGTTATGCATGGGCTGCGGGGTATGTGTTGATAAGTGTTCACAGGACGCAATTTCACTATTCAGGGATGAAAGTAAATCTGCGCCCCTGGAAATACTGGCTTTGATGGAAAAAGCTGCTGCTTCCTGATAATCAATCAGGCTTTGAAATGATCGCATTGTAAACAAAATAAAAAAAAGGACTGGATAAGATTATTTCCAGTCCTTTTTTATAAAGCGGCTATTTTTTGAAATACATAAAAGCGCTGACAATTATGGGCAGGCAGCAGCACAGGCAGAGAAAAATGACAGCCGCAATCACCCCGCCGATTACCCAATTCTTCTTTGAAGATGGAGGTATGGGGGCTTTATAGCCTGGAGCATCGATAATCTCTGGCTGGGATTTGGATGATTTTTCAGCCGAAGAATGAGAACTGCTTCCTGCACCGGAAAGTCCCATATCCACAATTGTCTGATCAACACTGTTAGCTGCCTCTTCGCGGCTTAAGCCAAATTGTTCACCAGCAACCTGGGCGGCTTCATTTACTTTTCCTTCTTTGGCTAACCTTTTTACTTCATCCATGACTTCTGCACTCGTTCCAAAAGAGGACTTTGAACTGATCATGGTAGCCTGGTTGGAGAAATTGGACAATGTACTCCCACAGGAAGGGCAGGATGGCAGGTTTTCACTTTCCAGGGGAGCACCGCAAAAAGAACATTTTAATTCAGTTGTCATTTTTTTTACCTTTTAATTGAATACCTTTCTATTTTTGATTGATTGGTTGTTACATAAAGCTTATCATTATTGTCAAATGCCAGGCCGTAGGCAAAATACTCAACTTTAAATACGTCTATATATCGTCCATCGCTGCTAAAAATTTGGATTCCTTTTGAATCGCTCACATAAATGAGTCCGGTGCCATCCACAGCGATTCCATATGGTGCACGAAATTGCCCGGGCTCATCCCCGTCAGATCCAAATTTATTTTGGAATTTTCCCTCAGCATTGTATATAAATACAGAATTACTGAATGTTCCAAGCATGTAAATATTTCCTAGTCCGTCGACGGCAGCCTTTGATGAAAGTTCTGGATCTCCGGTGATAGTAGAAGCGGCTGCTTCAATCTTGCTCAGAACCTTGCCATCCTTAGCCAGGTGGAGTATTTCTTCACCATTCGAGACGATCACCAGGCTGCCATCCAGCATGACACTGACACTTTCGACATAATTAAAGCCGCCTGTTCCTTGTATCGTATTGGTTAGATTCCCTTCAATATCATAAACAAGAATTTTGCCGCCTGCAGCTACATAAATATTGCCTTTTCTGTCAGCTGCCATGCTTTGAATGATCGGTTTTTTGCCTTCTACCAGCCAGCTGTTTAAGAATTTTCCTTCATTATCAAATACTTGTATCCGGCCTCCCTGGTAATCAGCAATAACGATATTCCTGGATTGAATATCGACGGTGATCGCCCTGCTGTCTTTCAGTAGACCCGGACCGATCCCTTCTCCGCCAAAGGAGAGCTCTTTTATTGCGATTCGGGAATCAATAGTTGCCGAAGCTTCTGGCAGCACAAGGGATGAGACAGTTGGGATCGAGGGCATTGCGGTCAGCAAAGCT
>CAZBRI010000076.1:0-10057 GCA_964494055.1 uncultured Anaerolinea sp. | reverse complement strand
GGCGTCTCATTGGTGATCAGGATATTTCCGGCACCCCATCTTTCAACATTCTGAGCCAGGTGACCGACCCGTTTATCCTTGATCTCATTAGCAACCAGCAAGCCCTGTCCCTGCATCAGCGCAGCAATTTGTGTCGTTTTTCCACCCGGGGCAGCAGATAAGTCCAGAACTCTCTCGCCCGGTAATGGAGCCAGCAATTCTGCAGCTGACATGGCCGACGGGTCCTGTAAATAATAAATACCTGCCGAATGATAAGGGTGTAATCCCGGTCTGCTTCCCCCTTCCAAAAATGCGGCTGATGAACACCATGGTACAGCATCACCGAGGGCAAAAGGGGATAATTTCCGAAATTCTTCCAGGGAAACTTTTAACGTATTAACCCGCAGCCCCGACCTGACATCCCCGTCCATTGCTGCTGAAAAAGCGGGAAATTCGGCATCCCCGAGAAAATTTTTCATTCTATCTAAAAATAACGCGGGCACAGGCACGGGTGAGTTGACAGGCATGGGCTTATTATAAGGTGTAAAATTAGCCCGGAGTAATTTCAGCTTGCGAGAAATATATGCGTTTTGAAGATTTGAACTGGATGGATGTTGAAGCGTATTTACATACAGATGACCGGTTGATACTCATCATCGGCGCTTCTGAACAACATGGCTATCTCAGCCTGTTGACAGATGTCCGAATCCCAATGGCACTGGCAGATTCTGCATCGCAGGCCAGCGGCGTACTGATCGGGCCCCCGCTCAACTTTGGCTGTTCGCCATATTTTCTTGCATACCCCGGAACACTCAGCCTGCGCGTCAGCACGTTGATCTCAGTTGTAGAAGACATTGTCCGCTCAGCTTACACAGCCGGTTTCCGCAGGATATTGGTCTTAAATGGCCATGGCGGCAATATGCCAGCCCGAACTCAGCTGGCAGAAATCTGTGAGCAAATGCCGGGAATTCAGCTGCGCTGGTATGACTGGTGGCTCTCACATTCAGTCGAGCAGGTCGGCATCAAATACGGGATCAAGCCTGCCCACGCAAATTGGCTGGAAGCCTTCCCTTTTACAATTGTCGGCAGCCTGCCCGAAACATCCAAGGTTCCCCCCAGTGTCCCGGGTATCATGGACCCTAAAACAGCCAGGGAAGTATATGGCGACGGCAGCTTCGGCGGACCTTACACAGCAAGTGATGAGATCATGCACGAATTATTTCAAGCATCACTCGAAGACATCTTACTGTTGTTAAAATTTGAATAATCCGTTACAATCATCTTGAAAGTAACAGATGTGAATTCGGGAAATTGTCCTTGCTTTAAAATATCCTCTTGAGTATAATCAATCGATTGATGTCCAATCGCTAATAGAACCAGCTCACATGCGAGCGCATGAGGCAAAAAAATGTCTCCTGTGCTTGCATTTCTGTGTCTCTGAAACCGGAATAAACGAAGTTTTATCGTAATTTTGGAAAGAATCCCAGGAGGACTCCATGGAAACCAAAGGTCTGACAGCGCTCCGTATCAGCCTGGCTTCGCCCGAAACGATCAAATCATGGTCGTATGGCGAGGTCCTCAAACCTGAAACCATCAACTACCGCCGCCTTCGGCCGGAAAAAGATGGCCTGTTTTGTGAAGCCATATTTGGCCCCACGCGTGATTGGCAATGCTACTGCGGCAAATATAAAAACCCGCGGTATAAGGGTATCATCTGCGATAAATGCGGTGTAGAAGTAACTCGAGCCGCTGTCCGACGTGAACGCATGGGGCATATCGCTCTTGCAACCCCGGTTGCACATATCTGGTACACCCGGCGCATTCCATCCTATCTCGGCTTGCTGCTGGATATTTCCCGCCGCAATTTAGACCGCGTTCTTTATTTTGCCCAATATATCATCACTTATGTTGACGAAGATTCCCGTCAAAAAGCCCTTAAGCGTCTTGAGGATGAGATCAGTGTCTCTGATAAAGAGCAGGCTGCCATCATCAACGCCAAAATTATTGAAGTAAAAACACAGCGTGATCACAATGCTGCTGAATTAAACCAGCGCAGAGTTGATATTGATCATTCTTATGATGAACAAATTGCTTCCCGGCTGGAACCAGTCATCCAGGAAGGCCAGCGCCTTGAAGCTCAGCTTCAAGAACAAAACGGCACTGCAGCTGCAAAAGCGATTTTATTTACCAATACCGGTGAAACAATCGTCGCGGCCGGCGAAGTCATTACAAATGCCCACATATCCAAAGTGCAGAAGAGTGTTCGCGAACACCTCGAATCTCTTGAAACCGAACTCAAGGATCAAAAATCCCGCGAGATCGAACATATCAAGATGGATATTGAACGGATGAAAGCCGAAGCCAACGAAGAGATGGAAGCCCTGCGAAATCAGCTTGAAGACCAGGCAAATTCCACCAAGGATACTTCATCTCATTCAAGAGATGAGCTGATGGAACTTCGCCCATTCACCTTCCTGAGCGAAACCCGTTACCGCGAGCTTAAATCCCGCTGGGGACAGGTTTTCCGTGCAGACATGGGCGCTGAGGCCTTTTATGATGTTTTAAGCCGGCTTGATCTGGATAAATTATCCGAAGAGCTGTGGAGAGAAGTCCGCACCACAAAATCCAAGCAGAAGAGAAAGAAAGCAACCACACGTCTTAAGGTTGTGGAAGCATTCCGCCGTTCGGGCAACAGGCCTGAGTGGATGATCATGACCATTCTACCTGTCATTCCTCCCGATCTTCGCCCAATGGTGCAGCTGGATGGCGGCCGATTTGCCACATCCGATCTCAATGATCTTTACCGGCGCGTGATCAACCGCAATAATCGTCTCAAACGCCTTCTTGAACTCGGTGCTCCAGACGTTATCGTACGCAATGAAAAACGTATGCTCCAGGAAGCAGTTGACAGCCTGATCGATAACTCGCAGCGCGGCAAGGCACTCAGCCGCCGCGGACGCCGTGAGCTCAAATCTTTGAGCGATATGCTCAAAGGTAAGAAAGGCCGCTTCCGCCGCAACCTGCTCGGAAAGCGCGTGGATTACTCCGGCCGTTCCGTTATCGTTGTAGGTCCCCAGCTCAAACTGTATCAATGCGGTTTACCCAAGAGCATGGCCCTCGAGTTATTCCGCCCGTTTGTTATCGCGCGGCTTGTCTTACACAATTATGCCGCAAACGTCAAAGGCGCCCGCCGTTTGATTGAACGGAACCGCCCGGAAGTTTGGGAAGTTCTGGAAGAAGTGATCAAGGATCGGCCTGTCATGTTAAACCGGGCCCCAACCCTTCACCGTCTTGGTATCCAGGCTTTTGAACCGCTCCTGATCGAAGGCTCAGCCATTCAGCTTCACCCGCTTGTTACAACAGCTTTCAACGCTGACTTCGACGGTGACCAGATGGCTGTCCATGTACCTCTCTCCAATAAGGCGGTTGCCGAAGCCCGTAAATTGATGCTGGCTTCTAAAAACCTGCTCAAACCTGCTGACGGCGAACCGATCATCTCCCCATCCAAAGATATGGTCCTCGGTATTTATTACCTGACCATGGAAGATAAACACACACATAAGGGCGAAGGTAGAATTTTCGGTGAAATGGATGAAGTCGATCTTGCATTCCAGCTCGACCAGGTTGAAGTTCATACCAACATTACCCTTCGAACATTAACCAATTACGATGCCGATGGCAATCGCCTGGCCGAACCTGTTGTATCGATGATCAAGACAAACGTCGGACGTGTATTGTTCAACCGCATCCTGCCTCACCAGGTTCAATTCGTCAATGAAGTCCTTGAAAAAGGCGGTGTTAAAGATCTTATTGCAAATGTATATGAGATCTGTGGTCAGGAAATCACAACTAATGTGGCCGATGCAGTCAAAAATATCGGCTTTACCTATGCCATGCGCTCCGGTATCACACTGGCAGTTTCTGATATCCAGGTACCGCCCGAAAAACAAAACATCATAACTGTCGCTTTGAAAGAAGTTGAAGTGGTGCAGCGCGATTTCCGCCGCGGTCTGTTGACTGAACAGGAACAGAACGAAAAGATCATTCAGATCTGGCAGAAAACAACCAACGATGTTGCCATCGAAGTTAAAAAGAACATGGACCCGAGCGGCAACCTCTCCACCATGGCCAGCTCCGGCGCCACCAAAGGTGGTTTTGGTCCAATTTCTCAGCTGGCAGGTATGCGCGGTCTTATGGCAGATCCATCCGGCCGTATTATCCCGATGCCTATCGCTTCCAATTTCCGCGAAGGTCTTACCGCCCAGGAATACTTCATTTCCACGCACGGCGCACGTAAAGGTCTGGCTGATACAGCACTTCGTACAGCTGACGCCGGTTACCTCACACGCCGCCTGGTCGATATTGCCCAGGACGTGATCATCAATGAAATTGACTGCGGCACATTTGAAGGTATTTACATCCGCAAGGCCGATGATGTTGCCGGTCAGGCACTATCCAGTCGTTTATACAGCCGATTTGCTGCCGAAACTATTTCAGATCCTGCGACCGGTGAAATCATCTGTGAACGCAATGAAATGATCGACCGTGATCGGGCCCGCAAGATTTCTGAAGCGGGAATTGAGAACGTCAAGGTCCGCTCAGCGATGACCTGCGAATTGACCCACGGTATTTGTGCCATGTGCTACGGCATTGACCTGGGACGCGGACAAACCGTAGAAATGGGTTCTGCTGTCGGTATCGTGGCTGCACAATCCATCGGTGAGCCGGGTACACAGCTGACTCTGCGAACATTCCACACCGGCGGTGTGGCTGTTGGCGGCGGCGGTGACATCACGACCGGTCTCCCCCGTGTGGAAGAGCTCTTCGAAGCCCGCAAGACCCCCAAAGGCGAAGCGGTTGTTTCTGAGATCGAAGGCGTCGTTCGGGTAAAACAATCTGATAAATATAATGACCTGCGCATGGTAACAATCGAACATGCGGAAATGGTTGCTGACGCTTATGATATTCCAGTCGAATGGAAGATCGAAGTTAATGACGAAGGTGAGATCAAAGCAGGCGATCTGATCGCCTCCAGCGGTGATGCAACAATCAATTCACAGCATGCCGGCCGGATCCGCATTGACGGGCAGCAGGTTTTCGTTGCCTATGAACAGCGTGAAGAAGTGGAACATGAAATTCCTTCCACTTTACGCCTGCTCCTTCGGGAAGGTGAACATGTCACTGCAGGTCAGCCTCTCACCGAAGGTTCCTTAAACCCGCACCGCATCCTGAGAATCCAGGGACGCGATGCATGCCAGATGTACCTGATGAGCGAAGTTCAGAAGGTGTACCGCTCACAAGGTCAGAACATTCATGACAAACACTTTGAAGTCATCATCCGCAAGATGCTGAGCAAAGTTCAAATCACACGGCCGGGCGATACAAGATACCTCCCAGGCGATGCGGTCGACCGTCTCGAGATCAAGAAGGTTAACGAACAGCTGACTGTCGAAGGAAAGCAGCCCGCACGTTTCGCCGAAGTTCTTCTCGGTGTCACCAAGGCCTCACTCTCTACTGACTCTTTCCTTTCTGCATCTTCCTTCCAGCACACGATCAAAGTCCTGGCTGGCGCTGCCATTGCTTCCACAACCGACCCGCTTTACGGTTTGAAGGAAAACGTGATCATCGGTAAACTCATACCCGCTGGTACCGGCTTCAAACACGGAAGGTTTACCGAGTTGGAAAAAGCTCTCGGCAGCAGTACTTCCCAATGGGTTGAACTGCCCGGGGATGTTGCAAACTGATTTTCAAAAAACGACCTCTGCAAAGGGGTCGTTTTTTTAGTTCTTGCATTGTTTCGTTTTTTTGGTTATTGTTAATATCTATCCATGAAGGATGAGCAATGAGATCAAACAATATTATTATCTATTTTACAGTGTGCCTTATTTTGGCAGTTTCGATTGCCTGCTCGCTGCCGACTCTGGCTCAAAAAGCTGGTGAAACACAGTCCGCTCCGCCGGTTGATATTACACCCGTACCATCAAATACAACGGCTGTGACAGACACCCTGGAACCTGCACTTCCCCAGGCAGCGAATACCGTTGAACTGACACCAACGGAATCCATCAGTCAGACCCCAACCCTACCGGTCGGTGTTTTCCCCACCGACACACCCACAATAACACCCGTTCCGGTTATCGCTGTCGTTGCAAAAGACACTAACTGCAGGACTGGCCCGGGGTCTATGTATGATCTTGTCGTTGTTTACAAGCCAGGCACTGAATTACAGGTGATCGCCCGGGACCTGGGCGGCGGTTTTATTTTTACTGTAAACCCTTCCAAACCGGATGAAGCCTGCTATGTACTGGCGAACAACGTTACCATCACTGGAATTGTTGACACTCTACCAAAATTCACCCCTGCTGCATCCCCGACATCTGCACCTAGCTTTACTGCCGTGTTCAAAAAATTTGACACCTGTAAGGGACAGGTTTACCCGCAATTCATCCTTCAAAATACCGGCAGCGTCCCATTTCGATCTGTGTATATCAGGACCACCAATTTAAAATCCGGTGAAACGACAGAAAAATCGGCGAATGCCTTTGACCTGATGACCGGCTGCATTATTGCCAAAAATATCGCTCCCCTGGAGGCCAGGGGGACAGGTTATTTATCTTCAGAGCCTTTTGAAAAAGATCCGAGAGGGAAGAATCTGCGGGCCATTATTCAAGCCTGTACAGAACAGAACTTGAAAGGCTTTTGTTTCAATGTTGTTGTTCAAATAGTTCCCTGATCTGTTTAAAATCACCAAAAAAGGAGTGCCGGTAAAATTCGGCACTCCTTTTTTGGTATGATAGGGATCGGATCTACCTAAAGGACACTTGACGCATTGTATCTTTCCCTATAAGATAAGCAAGATTTTAGAACATTAATTCGTGCCTTTCAAAATTAGGATGGAATTAGTTCCTCACAACAAGATCCAAATGACTATAACAAAGGAATTCACATGGAACTCGGATTAGTCCGCAAAATAGATATTGATCGTGAAATGCAGGAAGCGTACCTGGATTACGCCATGTCAGTCATTGTTTCCCGGGCTCTGCCAGATGCCCGTGACGGCTTGAAACCTGTTCAAAGACGCATTTTATATGCCATGTATGACATGGGTTTACGCGCAGACAGTGCTTACAAAAAATCTGCCCGTATTGTCGGTGAAGTGCTGGGTAAATATCATCCGCATGGAGATTCCGCAGTTTATGAAGCCATGGCGCGTATGGCACAGGATTTCTCGCTGCGCTGTATGCTGGTCGATGGACAGGGTAACTTCGGTTCGGTTGACGGTGATCCGCCGGCTGCCATGCGTTATACCGAAGCCAGGCTGGCACTGCCCGCGCTGGACATCCTGGTGGATATTAATAAAAACACGGTTGATTTCAGCTCTAATTTTGACGATACACTGACCGAACCAACAGTTCTCCCAGCAGCCATCCCCAATTTGCTGGTAAACGGCGCGACAGGTATCGCAGTCGGCATGGCAACATCCATCCCGCCGCACAACCTCGGGGAAGTATCCGATGCCCTGATCTACATGCTGGACAATTGGGAAAAACTGGATGATATCGATGTTGATCACCTGATGAATTTTATCCAGGGACCGGATTTCCCGACCGGCGGCGTGATCATCCAGGAATCAGGTGAGGATGGTATTGAAGCAGCTTACGGCAGCGGCCGGGGCAAAGTGACCATTCAGGCACGGGCCCACTTCGAAGAGATGGAACGCGGCAAAAACCGTATCATCGTGACCGAATTACCATACCAGGTCAATAAATCCAGCCTGATCGAACGCATCGCAGAAATGGCCCGCGAAGGTCACATTGAAGGCCTGGCAGACCTGCGCGACGAATCTGACCGGACCGGTATGCGGATCGTGATCGAATTGAGCAAAAATATTGACCCGGAAAAGATCCTGGGTGAACTCTACAAACGGACCTCCATGCAATCCACCTTCAGCATCATTCTGCTGGCACTGGTGGACGGCGAACCCCGCATGCTGACACTTAAGCAAGCCCTGCGGGTTTACATCGAACACCGCCTGACGGTGATTCGCCGCCGTGCAGAATTCGACCTGGATAAAGCAAAAGCCCGGGCACACATTCTGGAAGGATACCTCATCGCACTGAAAAACCTGGATGAGATCATCGACATCATCAAGAAATCACCGGATGTTGAATCTGCCCGGGAACGGTTGATAAAGAGATTCAAACTCTCAGAATTACAGGCAAATGCTATCCTTGAAATGCAGCTGCGCCGCCTGGCAGGCCTTGAACGGAAAAAGATTGAAACTGAATACAAAGAAATCACAGCACTCATCAAATCCCTGGAGACTCTCCTGGCATCACCAAAATTGATGCGTGATGTGGCTGTCAGCGAATTAACCCGCGTCAAAGAGGCATATGCTGACAAACGAAGAACACATATCATCAATCTTAAAGAAGGTAAACAGAAACGTTCGGTCCTGACCACCGCTCAGCTGCTGCCAGACCAGGCTGTATGGATCGGGATGAACAATGATGGATTACTATCCCGCAGTCATGAAGATAAAACACCACGCCTTAGCGGTGTAGATGCCCCCAGGCTGCTGGTTCAAGCCAATTCCACCGATACCATTTACCTGGTGTCAGATAAAGGACAGGCGGCAGCAATAGCCATCCATACCCTGCCCGAGGCTGAAAAATTATCTGACGGGACCCCTTTCAATAAGGTATCCCCATTAAAACCCGGGGAAAAACCTGTACTGGCCTTTGCCCTGCCGCGCAGATCCAACCTGCCAGAAGACACCTGTGTTTTGACGGTGACACGCGGAGGCATGCTGAAGAAATCACTGGTCAGCGAACTGCCCGGTCCTTCTGCCCAGACATTCAACCTGTGCAAGGTAAACGAAGGCGATGCCCTGGGCTGGGTGGCACTGACAGACGGCAGGAAAGAGTTATTACTGGCCACGGTCGGCGGGATGGCGATTCGCTTCAGTGAAGAGGATATCCGCCCGATGGGCCTGGCCGCTGCCGGCGTGAATGGTATCAAACTGGGGGTGGGCGATGAGGTCGTCGGCATGGAGATCCTGCCGGCAGAAGGGGATATGTTTGTGGTCGGTTCTGATGGGAAAGCCAAACGAATACAGTTAAGCGAATTCCCATCCCAGGGCCGTTACGGCCGGGGAGTCATCCTCTGGGATCTGCCGCTCGGCGTGAAATTGGCCGGAATGACCGTAGGCAAGGGAACACACCTCATAACCCTGCACCTGCTCAAAGCAGCCTCAAAAATGACGCGTTTGGACGAAGCAGGCATCAAAAAACGCTCTGCCACCCGCGGTGACGCGGTAGCCGATGTAAAACTGGGTGATTCTGTGCTCAGCCTGACCAACGGCTGGACGGTTGTCCGGTTTATCCCGGTCCCCGGGAGAAAAGAAGCTCAAAAAGCCCAAAAAGAGGATGAAAAAGCAAAAAAAGAGATCAAGACCGAACAGTTGGAGCTTCTTAATCTGACCGGCTCAAAAAAGGCATCAGGACCAAAAAAAGAAGCAGCTGAAACCGGTAAACCCGCCAGGCAGAAACCAGCTGTTAAAGATGAGAAGGCTGCCTCATCCGCTCCCAAACCAGCTCCCAGGAAAACAGCAGAAAAACCTGCCGATACAAAAAAAACCGCCAGCAAATCACCCGCTAAAAAGACCCCGGGTAAACCAACAACGAAAAAATAAACGATTTTTATAACAACAGATTTGCCAATCTGCTGGCAGACGATTATAAAAAAATAAAAAGGACCTGAAGCATCTATCTGCATCAGGTCCTTTGATTTTTTATTAACCGGTTTCACCGGTCAAACCCAGCTCTGGAGCGATTTTCCGCATGGCTAAGATGACATTTCCCACATGTTCCCAGAGCTCGATCCCGAACTCCGCTGCCGCCCTTTCCATTTCAGAACGGTCAGTACCGGCTGCAAAGGCTTTATCCTTCCATTTTTTCTTTACAGAGGATGGTTCCAGGTCATAGAGCGATTTTGATGGGCGGACAAGCGCAACAGCCGTAATGAGCCCGGTGAGATCGGAAGAGCACACGTCTGAACTCCAGTCACCTGAAGCTAT
>CAZBRI010000075.1:0-10059 GCA_964494055.1 uncultured Anaerolinea sp. | reverse complement strand
GTTCTGTTTTCGGTTCATAAACAATAACAAACCAGAGGAAAGGATATCAAATGGCTGGAACAACGAAAGTAAACTATGATGAATTAAATGCCATCATCAAACAGCTTAAATCTGAAGAAGATGAGCTGAGGACTATTTATAATCAAACCCGCAGTAAAGTTGAAGCCCTCCACAATAACCAGTGGATCGGCCAGGGTGCAGATAAGTTCTTCGATGAGATGGAAATGACCGTCCTGCCGAAGACTCTCAAGATGCTGACCGCGCTGGATGTCGCCGGTAAAGTTGCCAACCAGATTATGAATATCATTCACCAGGCTGACCAGGAAACCAAGAGTTTCTTCGGCGGTCTCGGATAATAGGAGGATATGATGGCTGATAAGATTAGAGTTAATTATGCAGCGCTGGAAGATATGGCCAAGCACTGCCAGATGGTTGCTGAGCGCTTAACCCAGACTGCTGCAGTATCGCAAAAAATTGCAGGACAAATGCAGAATGGCGCGCTTGTCGGCGAAGCCGGCAATATTTATGTTCAGGCTCTTGGAATATTTTTCCAAAAGATCATGAAGCTCAGTGCAAAATACGGCGAAGAAGCCAATGATATCCGCCAGGCCATGAGTGACATGCAGCAGGCCGATGGTAGTGCCGGTAATAATTTCAATTAGCGAGGTGACCGATGTTCGGATTATTTAGTTTTGTCGATGACATGATCAGCGGTATCATCAGCCAGATCCTGCAGCAGGTGAATATTGTCCAGGATGCTGTTACCGCTCCCCTGCGGGGTATTGTTAACCAGGTTTTAGCCGGTGTTTGGAAGGGTGACGGCGCAAATAAGTTCGCCAATGAAATGACCAGTGAAGTAATCCCGATGCTGGTTAATATCCTGACCGGTACAACCAATTATTCCAATGCCATTAAGAAGTCTCATGATGCCATGAACCAGGCTTTCCAGCAGGCGGCCTCCCAGGCTCAAACTTTATTTGACGTATTCAACGGCATATTCTAAGAACATATTCAGGAGAAACGAACATGGCTGAAGAAGTCTATATGGATATTCCCCAGGTCGAGAAGATCAGTAAAGATTTTCAGACCTTTGGTGATGTACTTGAAGCAGTAAATAAAACCCTGGAAGCCCTGAGCATGTTAATGAAGGCAACTGCCTGGATCTCCCTTGGTGCGACTGAAGCGATCGCTGCTTACATCGACCGGATACGCCCCAATGTTAAAAAAGCGGCAGACAAGATGAAGGAACTTTCTGCTGATATTGCCAGCGCAATCCGCGCCTACCGGGACGGCGATATTTCCGGTTCAAAGCATTTTGTTGGCTAGTTTTTTACTTGCAGATGGATTGGATTGAAAATACATTTATATATTGCGCGAGACAGAATTCATTGCGAAGCAGTATGAATGTACCAATTCATCTTTATGGAAAAATAGATTCCGTGTCAGTAAGGGGTTTTTCCCGGACTGGCACGGATTCATATCTCAACCGAAAATACCAGAACCAAAATTTTATATTGAGGTTTTGTTAATTCAACCGATCACGCCCCTGCTGTACCTGAAACCTGCAATGAAGCCCAGGAAAGTCACAGCTGAATATCATTCTATGGGTTTCACTGCGGGCAATGCCGTAATATTAGAAAAGTCTCAAATTACCTTCTCGTGATTGGTTTACCCTCATGAACCCCCCCCTCTCCCCCATCCCCTGGACTGGGAAGGTGCGATGGGGCTAGCAAATCTTCAAAACTAACTATTGCGAACACTTATTATTCTTAAATACCTTATTTAACACCCTTACAATACCGGTTTCCGGTGAAAAAAGACTTTCGACCCTGTAGAACAGGAAGAAAAAAATATGAAGCGAATTTGCCAGCGATGCAACGTCATATCACAGGACTTCAACCTGTGGTGCCAGGAAACCTATTGCCCGGCTGAGAACGCAACCGAAATATTCACCGATGGTGAATGGTTCGGACCGATAGAGATCATCCAGCCGATGGTCGTCTCCCGTTCTGCCATCATTTACCATGCCAGGCGCGGTGAAGAGGAGATCCTGCTCAAGATAGCCAATGTCGGGTGTGAAGAAAAGCTGCGCTTTGAAGCCAAAGCTTTCCTGCAGCTGGCCAGGGCAGGTCAGCATCCATCCCTTCCGGTTCTGCTCCCGGCCCATCCGCAGGGATCCATCGACAATCATCCCTATGGCTGGACGGTCATCAACGGGAGGCTCAAGTATTATGCAGTCTTCAAATACGAGGAAGGTACCATCCTGCGAAACCTGCTGCTAAACAACCCTCAGCCCTGGTTTCAGCATGCCGGCTGGATCATCCTGGCTGTGCTGGATGTGGTTTACTACCTTCACCGGGCCGGCAGGCTGCACCTGTGCATCAACCCGGATGTCATCATGGTACGTTTTGATAAACGCGGCATCCCGCGAACCATGCTCCTGGACCTTGGGATCAGCAGCCCCGGAACCAATATCTACGAAATTTGGAACCCAAATTACAACCTGCCTGCTTACACTGCCCCTGAGATCGCCGACGGGCGCAGCGGTGTGAATGCAGCAACAGATGTGTATGGGATCGGTATGCTGCTTTACGAAATGCTTGCCGGGCGTCCTGCGCTTGAATATCATTTGCAGAAGGAAGACTCCGTATTACGGAACGTCCTTGCCGGGCAGATCAAACCAACCGCCCGTATTGATCTGAAGAATATCCCGCAGATCGCTGAACAAGCGGTCAGCCGCCGGATGGATCAGCGTTTCAAGGATGTCCTCAGCCTGGCACAGGCCCTGCAGCCCAATTTTCCTCCCATCCCCGCTGAACGAAAAGGCTTCAAGGTCAACTGGCGGCTTGTCTTTATTGTTTTGGGTACGCTGCTGGCTGTTTCCCTGCTCGTTCTTCTGGCCTTCTCAAACGTTCCATAACCTATTTAATTACAAAAAAGTATTTGATCTCCCAAAGGATGTACCTTTATGGCAGATAAAATTTACATAGACCGCCCGCCCCGAATCGAACCTGAACTCCCGTCCGGTGTTTACGAAATTCCCAACCCGCCGGATAAAGCAGACAAAGGCGGACGTATGCTTCAGCAGGCTTTCCTGCCAATGGTCATGATCATGGGGTATGTGATCACATCCGTCTTTGGCGGCGGACGCAACCTGATGATGATGATCCCGATGCTGCTCTCGGTGGTTGCTACAGTTGTACTGGCGGTTTACACCAACATACAGGATAAAAAAGAAGAAGAAGAAGCGAATGCAGCCTACAAGCGCCGCATCAGCGAACTTCGCCGGCAGATGGAGAGTCAGCACGAACAGCAGAGAATTTATTATTATTACAATTACCCTAACCCTGAGAAAACCCTGGGTATTTCTGCTGACCTCGATCGGCCTGTCGATCAACGCGAGGAAGAGATACGATCCGGAACCCGTTTATGGGAGCGGCGCCCAAAGGATCATGACTTCCTGTATATCCGGCTTGGGATCAGCACCCGCCAATCTACTGTTATTTATAAAGTGTCCGCAAACGAAAAATCAGCCAATCCGTTAATGCGTGAAGCATCGCGATTATCTGAAGATTCCAGGCTGCTGTTTGACGTGCCCGTCACCATTCCCATGCTTCTGCCGAGTGATGAAACTGAAAAAAAGAAAGTGGAAGAGAAAAAACAGGATGATGAAGGGCAGGAGAATAAGGAAAGTGCCCAGGAAGCCAAGGCAAAAACGATTCGGCATTCGATCGGCATCGTCGGTAAATCCACCGAGAAAGTGCATGCTTACCTGCGCACCCTGCTCGTTGATTACGCAGCTTACCATTCACCGCAGGATGCCATGCTGTATGTGGCAGGCACCAATGATGCCCGCAATAACTGGCGCTGGGCTTACGCACTCCCGCACTGCAAGGAATCTGACCGGACGGAAACGCTCATGTTCGAAGGCAGCGAGAGACCGGGTGAGAATGAAACTGACCGTATGCGCCTTTTCTGGAAGATGCTGCGAACCACGCTGGAAAGACGCCGTATGCGCCTGCAGGATAAGGAAAGCGGTACAGACGTGAAGCTGCCCTTCCTGATGGTGGTGGTGGATGCCCGCAGCCAATCCCCGGATTGGTCCTGCCTGAAAGACCTGGAGGGCGAAGCCTGTATCTCCACTATTTTAATGGATGGACAGCTGCTCGGCGCCGGTATCATTTTCCTTGTGCCGGACCGCTCCAAAGTTCCCAGCCGCTGTACTGCGATCATCGAGGTGGATGATGATCCGACCGATCCTGACCAGGCGGTTTTCCGGTATGCCGAGACCGGTTTCAACTCCATCCGTTACGTAGGCAAGACCCGCCTGGTGAGCACACAGGAGAGATCCCGCGAATTCTCCCGGCATATCGAGATGGTGGACCTGCGCAGGGGCTTTGGTTCCAGCCTGGCTGCCACCGTCACCCTGATGGAAATGCTGAATGTTCATTCCATCGATCAGCTGCAGGAATTCGCCCGTGATAACTGGCGCCGCAGCATGGATCCGAAATCTGCGGATTGGCTTTATACCGCGGTCGGTCTGCTCTCGGGCAACGAGCCGCGTGTTCTGACTTTTTCTGCCAAGGCAGACGGTGTGCACGGCATCATCGCCGGTTCCACGGGCTCCGGTAAATCAGAACTGCTGATGACCATGATCATCGGCATGGCATTAAATTTCAGCCCGGATGTGCTGAACTTCGTGCTGGTGGACTACAAGGGCGGTTCGGCTTTCGAGCCGTTCAAACACCTGCCGCACAAGGTGGATATCGTAACCAACCTGGACCAGTCTGCCACAGCCCGCGTGTTTGCTTCCATCATCGCAGAGCTCGACCGCCGGCAGAAACTCAACACTTACACCAATTCCAAGGATATTGTTCACTACCGAAAGAAAGGTCTCAACCTGGACCCGGAACGTCCGCCGTACCCGCACCTGTTCATCATCATTGATGAATTTGCAGAAATGATCTCCGGCAACGCCGAGTACAAGGCTCAGCTGGAAAGCATCACCCGCCTTGGCCGTGCGCTGGGAGTGACCCTCATCCTGGCAGCCCAAAGGCCGGTGGGTGTTACCGATCAGATGCGTGCCAATATCAAGTTCCGCATCAGCTTGCGCGTGGAGACACCGGATGACAGCCGTGAAGTGTTGCGGCGCGCCGATGCTGCCTTCCTGCCGCCCGGTATCCCTGGCCGAGGTTACCTGCAGATCGGTAACGAGAATATTGAGTTGATCCAAACCGCCTACACCGGCGGTGATTACAAGGGTCCGCAGGAAGAAAATGTGGTCCAGAATGTGATCTGGCTGGACCGTCCGCGTAAATCAGCTAATCAGAAATCCACCGAGCCGCCCAAGCTGTACGATGTGATCGTGGATATGCTGGCGGGTATGGCTTTACAGGAATCACGCCCGCAGTGGCGCCCATGGCCGGAATTCCTGCCCATGCAGACGGGCAGCAACGTCTTGAGTCTGCAGACGGTGCTCGATACTGCCTACATGAGCGATGACGATATTGAACTGCTGAAAGGTGATGACCAGGACAAGACAGCCGGCTTTATGCTGAATGAACGGGCCAGCCAATTCTGGGAGGATGATTTCAAATGGGAAGGTGCCGGCTGGGGCAAGACTGCCATGGTACCCCTGATTGGTATCATCGATAATCCATACCGGGCCAGTCAAAAACCGCTCAAGATCGATTTCCCGCATGGGCATGCAGTTGTGTTCGGTTCATCCGGCCGTGGAAAGACGACCTTTCTGCGTACCATCATGACCGGTCTCGCATTGACACATTCACCCGATGAACTTCATATTTACATCCTGGATTTCGGCGGGCGGGCCATGATGATCATGAGCGATCTGCCGCATGTCGGGGCAGTTATTACATCAGAAGAAGATGAACGGGTGCTGAGGGTGCTGCGTAAGATCAATGATATTGTTGATCACCGGCAGCTGCTTTTCAGTGAAGCACGTGTCAACAGCCTGGATTCTTATAACCTTGCGCACCCCGAAAAACGACTGCCTGCCATCCTGGTGGTGATCGATAACTTCGCGGAATTCAAGGAATATTACGAAGGGTTGATGCAACCCCTGATCTCGCTTCTGCGCGAATCGCGTGCTTACGGGGTTCATTTCCTGATCTCCGCCGACCTGCCCAATGCGCTGACGGGCAAGCTTTACAACCTGGTGACAGAGCGGTTTACCCTCAAACTCTCCGACCCATCCGAATATGCCGAGGTGGTGGGGCGCGGTGTGCCTGCCGACCTCAGCCCGGTGCCCGGCCGCGGTTATGTGCGTGTGGGAACCATGCCGCTCGAATTCCAGACCGCCATCAGCTTCAAGCCCGAAGAGGACGACCCGGATGGGCTGGCTAAGATCAATAAAATGTGCCAGCGCATGAAGTTGTTGTGGAACGATCAATTCAAGGGTGAACGGCCTTCGACCGTTGAAACACTGCCCATGCGCAGCTTCCTGGATGCTTTACTGTCACAAAACAGCCTGGCAGAAGGCAGCCGAAAGCGTATTAATGCCATGATCGGTATTGACGACCGGACTCTCGATCCGGCGATTATCGACCTGGAGCGTTACGGCCCGCACATGGTCATCCTGGGTCAGCCGCTTTCCGGTAAGACGACCACCCTGCGCACCCTGATGCTTTCGGTGGCATCCAATTACAGCCCTGAAGAGATCATTCTGATCATGATTGATTACACCCGCAAGCTGTGGAAGGGCGGTGAAACATCGATTGCCAACCTGCCGCACGTGGTGCAAACCATCGACGATGTAGATCAGCTGGATGAATTCCTCGAAAAATTCAAATACGAAGCTGCAGATTTTGAGGTTCACAATAAACGCCGTAAGATCATGATCGTGATCGACAATTACGATGCCTTCACCGAGGAATCCAGCCGGAAGAAGATGTCATTCTTTGAGAATTTCTCAGGCCTGATCCGAAAATACCAGACATCCGGCATTTTCCTGATCGTTGCCGGATCATTGGGAATCATGAGCGCATCGGATGATCTGCGCAAGGTCTTTACTGCTCCAAGTTTTGGGATCGCGCTCAAGAGTGCTGATGCAGTCAGCCGGTTAAACGGAAAATTCCCGCGTGCCCTGGCAGATGCCGAGCTTCCCAATGGACGGGCTTTTACTGTCCGATCTGGTATCACCAGCATGCTGCAGATCTCCACTCCATATTCCAACGAAGATGATATTGAAGGTTCGCTGGATGCCTGGGTCAAACGGATCAATGAGAAATATCCAAAGGCTAAAGCTCAATGGCTGGCCGAAAAAGATGGTAAATCGACTGCGGCTGAAACTGCAGCCGCTGGACCCGCGGTTCAAAAAGGCCCGGATCTGTCAAAATATGATATCCCTGCATTGAAGAAAAAGCTGGTTGAGGGTGGTTTGCCTGAATCGATGCTCAGCCTGTTCTCGGATGCGGATGTAATTGATAATGCCAGGGTCATGGGTATCCTGGATGAGAAGAAGTAGGCAGATATGGAAGAATATATTGAAGTCAAGATCGATGTTTTTGAGCACACTGATCAGCGCGCCATGCTCAGGAAGAACCTGACTGTTACAGCCCTGATCGATGAAATATTAAAGGAATTCGACGATATCATTGCCGATTCTCCCAGTAAATATGCGGTGTATCTGAAAGGCAATGACCGTGCTTTGAACAGGACCCAAACCCTGGAACAACTTGATATACAGCCGCATGATGAATTAGTCTTCAATTACGGGCGGCAGTCCAATATTCAGATGCTTGAACCGGGCAGTTACCCGTCACTGTTTGATGCCAGCCAGAACCGGTATTATGAGATCCAGTGGCAGCCAGCCATCATCGGCCGCCCGACCAATGACCCGGATCACAACATCATGCTGGCGGTGAACCTGCAGCAGCATCCAAAAGGGAACATGGTCTCCCGCAAACACGCCCGGATAACATTCAATCAAGGCTCATATTTTATTGAGCCGCTTGCTGAAAATAACCCGGTTTTTGTTAACGGAAAACAAATCTCATTGAACACCCGTAAAGAGATTAAAAACGGTGACCGGATCATCATCGGTAAATCGGACCTGGTGTTGACTTTCAATTCGATCGCTTCACGGCTCAGCACACCCCCGCAGACTGCAAAAGCAGCCCCGCCTGTGCAAACGCCTGCAGCTGCTGCCCCTGTCATACAGCCGGTTCAAACACCTGCACCGGTTCAGCCGGCTGCGGAGGCAGTCTCTTCAGAACAAACCGGCGGGGAAAAAGGTTTCACATCGCCTGAACCAGCACCTGCAGCCGCTGCTGTATCTCCAGCAATGGACATGACAGCCGTTCAACCATCAAAACCATTGCCAGAAGTACAGCGGGAGCCAACGAGCCGATCTGCCAGGCTGGTGATAACGCGGGCCATGGTCCAGGAGAAAATCGGCAAGAGTTTCGAAATCCAGAGCTTTCCGTACCTTGTAGGCCGCGAGGTTCCAATATTTGCCGGTGAAGGCGAGATCTCACGCCGGCATGCTGAGCTGAATTATGACCCCGCTTCTGATGCATTCTCAGTCATCGACCTGCAAAGCACCAACGGTGTCAGCCTGGATGGCAGCAAGCTGGAACCCAACCGGCGTTACAAATTGCACAGCGGCTCAAATCTCGGGTTTGGTTCAAACTTTTTGTGCGTGATCAACTTTTGAGTTATCGTAAATAGGAAGAATAAAAACAGGAATTCTAAAAATTAGAATTCCTGTTTTTAATACAGCAATACTCAGACAGTGTTGTTTGAAAACCGAACTTTACATTACAATTACCGGATATGCTTCATCTCAGATCCATTACAGTCCGGCAGTGGCAAAAACAGGGCAGGCTCGAGTTTCCCTTCAACCTGCCGTTATTGCAATCCCTGGAAAAAGTAGAATTTACCTCGCCTGTAACCTTTTTCGTTGGTGAGAACGGCTCTGGTAAATCCACCCTTCTGGAGGCGATCGCCTGCGCAGCCGGTTCGGTTACAGTTGGAAGCGAGAGCGTGCAGACAGATCTGAGCCT
Source organism: uncultured Anaerolinea sp. (assembly GCA_964494055.1). Classification (GTDB taxonomy): domain Bacteria; phylum Chloroflexota; class Anaerolineae; order Anaerolineales; family Villigracilaceae; genus UBA5195. Next base: position 1,033 of record CAZBRI010000075.1, on the reverse strand, counting down.
TTCGGATGTGCGTAAATTCTCCGGTCAGCTGAAACTAGCCTGGCAAAAGCGCACACACCGCGGTTTTTTCCTGCGGGCAGAAGATTTTTTCGGCTATGCAAAAAATGTCTCACAGATCAAGGCTGAACTGTTGAATGAAATCAAAACAGTGGATCTTGAATACCACGGGCGGTCAAAACTGGCAGTGGACCTGGCAAAGATGCCGTATGCTTCAGAACTGCACGATATCCGGCAAAAATACGGGGATGGCCTGGAAGTACGTTCACATGGAGAAAGCTTCCTGCAGTTGTTCCAGTCGCGTTTTGTTCCCAACGGCCTGTACCTGCTGGATGAGCCTGAAGCACCGCTCTCACCCATCCGTCAGCTGGCTTTTATTTCTGCGCTGAAAGAGATGGTGGATAAGGACGCTCAGTTCATCATCGCCACCCATTCCCCGATCATCATGGCATTTCCCGGCGCTGTCATCCTTGGTTTTGACGGGGGACAGGTGAAGCAGGTGGCCTACGAAGACCTGGAACATGTCCGCCTGACCCGCGATTTCCTGAACAACCCGGGTGCTTATTTGCAGCATTTGTAGCCTGAAATAGAGCATCACCGCCTGGCTCAGTTTACTGGATTCTCACAATTAATAATTTGTGATCTCGTTCAATAAATCGATCACTTCATCGAAATCAATTCCATTTGCATAGAAATTTTCTTTACAATAACGATCCCAACGTTGCCTCATAATTGGATCTTCCTTTATTGCTAACAAAATCTTTTCTTTATCTTGTAAAACACCAGGCGACATCCTTTTATCAGAAGTAGCATCCAATGCAGAGACAAAAACACTCTTATGGAATTTCTGATGAAGGGTCTTCATGATGATGTAAACATCATAAAAATCTCTTGGCCGGGTATTAAGAACACTTCTACGCAAAATGGTCTCAACTTTTTCTGCCAAGATCGTTTCGACATTATATGCCCATACCTCAATATCTGCGAATTCCGGTGATGTCGCACACCTATTCCGGAGCATGTCGCACAGTCAGGA
>CAZBRI010000074.1:0-10103 GCA_964494055.1 uncultured Anaerolinea sp. | reverse complement strand
TTGAAGAACGAAACATTCCCTTCACCGGGGCAAACTCTGCATTCTTTGACCCAACCCGAAGCGAAATGAAGCAAGCGGCTAAAGATGCCAATGTTCCAATTCCAGGATCAGTATTTATCAATTCGATAACCGACTTGAATAATTTTGATCATGTCCTCAGTTTTCCTTTACTGGTAAAACCACTTCACGGTTATGCTTCAGTAGGATTATCAAAAGAATCCCGGGTGATTGACTTTGCAGGCTTGCAGAGACAAACACTCTCCATACTGAATAAATTTGATGGTGCCTTGATCGAAGAATTCATTGAAGGTAGAGAATTTACAACTCTCGTTGTTGAAAATCCAGATAACTCGGACCAGCCTGTTTCCTTTCAGCCGGTTGAATTTTTATTTCCTCCCGGAGAATCTTTCAAACATTTTGACTTAAAATGGAAAGAATACGAATTGATGTCAGTCCACCCCGTGACTGATAAAGGGATAGACCAACAACTTAGAATATTAAGCGAACGTCAATTTGTTAGCATGCACGGAAATGGATATGCAAGGTGCGATTTTCGGATGAATGCGGATGGTGAATTATTCTTATTAGAAATTAATCCGAATTGCGGAATTTTCTATCCGCCAAATGAACCCGGTTCAGCAGATCACATTTTGCTGAACGATCCGGCTGGGCATTTAGGTTTTTTGGATTTAATTTTAAGATCCGCAATCAAAAGGTCAATAAAAGTTAATCAGAATGCAACAACCAAACAAATATGATTGTTATGAATCACATTCATATAATTTTGGATAAATCATTCTATTTTTGTTAGCATTTTTCAAGAGGTCGTATGACTCACATTATTGTTCTGTCGAATGAAAAAGGAGGTGTTGCAAAGACCACTTCTACTTTTACTATTGGCTCATCACTGGCTGATCTTGGAAAAAAAGTCTTATTAATCGATTTGGATCCACAGGGTAACTTAACCCTGGCAAATGGATTTGAGCCTGATGATATTCAAAAAAATAGTTCTGATATTTTATTAGACGGATTAAATATTCAGGAAGCCATAAAAAAAACTAATTATCAAAATCTCGACCTTATACCTTCCTTATTCAGGATATCAGAAGCTGAAGTTTTACTTCCTTCAAGGTTGAATTTTGGCAGGATATTAAAAAACTCTCTATCAAAATTATCTTCTGAATATGACTATGTAATTCTTGATTGCCCTCCATCAATGGGAGCGATCACTAATAATGCACTTAATGCTGCAGATTTATTAATTATACCGACACAGGCAGAATATTTTTCAGCTTATGCTTTACGAAATATGATGAATCTCGTCAGGCAAATTAGATTGGATATAAATCCTTCCCTTTCCTACCGGATATTAATCACAATGCTTGACCAAAGAAATAAAACGCATAAAACAATTAGAGAACAATTAATTCAGACTTTTGGTACCGGGGTATTTACTACTGTCATCGAAATCGATACTAGATTAAAAGAAAGTCCAATTTTCGGCATTCCGATCAACAGATATAAGCCGGGAAGCCGCGGCTCTTTACAATATCAAAATCTTGCTGAAGAAATCATAGCTTTTTTCGATATTCGATCCAGGTAATTAATAATCGGGATTCAAAATAAAAAATATCGCACTAGTTTATTAATAATCAAAAACAACGACAGAGAAAAAAAATTACGATTTTAATCAGGATTCTTTATGGAAAAAATAATTATTATTGGGGGTGGACTGGCCGGAGCAGAAGCTGCCTGGCAGATTGCACAAAGCGGCTTAAAAGTAATACTATATGAAATGCGTCCAACCGTCAGTACAGGTGCCCATCAAACAGAAAAATTAGCAGAGTTGATCTGTTCAAACTCGCTTGGATCAAATTTAAATGATCGTGCTTCTGGCGTCTTAAAAAATGAGCTCAGGAAATTAAATTCTCTCCTGCTTTCTATCGCCGAAGAAACTGCAATTCCTGCAGGTGCAGCTTTGGCTGTTGACAGGGAATTATTTTCGGAAAAAATTTCAGGAATTATTGCTTCTCATCCGAATATTGAATTAATCCGTGAAGAAGTTAAAGAAATACCAAACGGATTGGTTCTGATCGCATCCGGGCCTTTAACTTCATCCAATCTAGCTAATTCAATTAATTCATTTTTTGGACAGGAAAATTTATTTTTTTACGACGCAATCTCCCCGATTGTCCAGAAAGATTCTATCGATTTCGGAATCGCGTATCGAGCCTCAAGATGGGATTCCGAAAATCCTGAACCAACTGGAGATTATATTAACTGCCCATTCCATGACAAACAAAAATATAATGAATTTGTCGTTGAATTGCAGAACGCTGAGAGAATAAAATTACAGCTGATCGAAAAAGAGATTGAAAGTGGGGTGACTGCTGGTGATAATAAATTCTTCGAAGGCTGTTTACCGGTTGAAATTATTGCATCCCGGGGTCAAAAAGCGCTGGCTTATGGTCCTATGAGGCCTGTCGGCCTTGCTGATCCAAGAATCCCACGAAAACCATATGCTGTCGTTCAGCTGCGCCAGGACAATATCGCCGGAAGTTTATTTAACCTGGTTGGTTTTCAAACGAACCTTACTTTTTCAGAACAAAAAAGAGTCTTTCGGCTGATCCCTGGATTGGAAAATGCTGAGTTTGTAAGATTTGGTCAAATGCACAGAAATACATTTATTTGTTCGCCTAGAATATTAACGCCAACCTTACAATCTAAAAAACGACCTGATCTCTTCCTGGCTGGGCAAATAACCGGCGTTGAAGGTTACATGGGAAATATAGCTACCGGTTTACTAGCCGGACTGAATATGGTGCGCTATTTCAAGGGAGTTCCTTTGCTTGAGTTTCCCAGGGAGTCAATGCTTGGTGCACTTTGCCATTACATCACTCATGCTGAACCAGAAGCATTTCAACCGATGAAAGCAAATTTTGGATTACTTCCACCACCAGACAAATCAAAATTGAAGTTAAATAAACGTGACCGTGCTGTTCAATATTCAGATAATTCAAGAGAATATTTTGATGAATACATCTCGAAAACTGTTTTTTCCGAATAAATTGGCATATATATTATTACTGTTTTTATTAATCGGCTGCTCATCTATCTTCCCAGCATCACAATCATTTGACGGGGAGCGCGCTTTAATGGATATTACAACCCAGGTTAACTTTGGACCGAGGACTCCGGGATCAATTGCTCACAAAGCAGCTATCGATTATATTCAGAATGAATTAATAAAATCAGGCTGGGATGTCTCAATTCTTGCCCAAGAAATTAATTCCAAAACCGCATACAATATATTAGCTACAAAAAATAATCAGGCTGATTTAATGCTTGGGGCTCACTATGATAGTCGAATATCTGCTGACAACGATCCCATAAAAAGTAATCAAGGTCTCGGTGTACCTGGTGCAAATGACGGGGCATCCGGCGTCGCGGTTTTATTGGAGATAGCAAGAGTTTTACCAGCTTCAAAAACTGGCGTAGCCCTCTTATTTATTGATATTGAAGACAATGGAAGAATTCCAGGCTGGGACTGGATTTTAGGATCTCGAGCTTTTACTAACGAGGCAAAAATCCTGCCAAAAATATTTATCTTATTAGATATGGTCGGAGATAAAGATCTATCAATATTTATGGAAAGGAATTCAGACCCGGTGATTACAAATCAAATTTGGTCAAGTGCAAAAAAACTTGGATATGAAAATTATTTCAAGCCTACCTATAAATACCAGGTACTTGATGATCATATGCCGTTTATTGAAAAGGGTGTCAGGTCAGTTGATATTATTGATTTGGATTACAAATATTGGCACACAACAGAAGACACGGCAGATAAGGTATCACCCGCCAGTTTGAAAATCGTAGGTGACACAATAATAGAATGGATAATGAATAACACAGCCAATAAATAATATTCCAATTTAAAAATATTTCTTTTATTGACTTCATAATTATTTATATTTTCAATAATTATTACTTAGGCGAACAGGTTCTGGATATGATATAAAGAAATAGAATATTCAAAATAATTTTACAATTAGTTAGTTAAAGTTAATATAAATATAATTTAGGAAATAAACATATGGCAAAACGATCAACGGAACCAACTGTTGCGCCGAAAGAGAGGGCATTTCTTGCCGGCGTAGATAATTATTCTGAAAAAAAACTTTTATCCCTCGAAGATTCTCTTATCGAACTCAATCTTCTTGCCGAAACAGCCGGACTGGATGTAGTCGGAGAATTAACTCAAAAAGTTGACCATCCCCATCCCCAAACCTATATTGGTCCGGGTAAGGTGGAAGAATTAAAAACACTTTGCGAAGAAACCCTTGCTACTGTGGTCGTATTTGATAACGAACTTTCTCCAAGGCATCAACGGGAGTTGGAGGAGTTGCTTGCCCCGAATGTCCGGGTAATGGATAGAACAGGTTTGATTCTGGATATTTTTGCGCAGCATGCCCATACTTCAGAGGGGATTCTTCAAGTTGAGTTGGCGCAATATCAATATTACCTGCCGCGATTAACCAGGCAATGGACACACCTTGCGCGTCAGGGCGGCGGAGGCGGAGGACGTTCAGGCGGAGTCGGTGGTGTTGGTCTTCGTGGACCTGGTGAAACTCAGCTTGAAGTTGACCGCCGCCAAATACGGACCAAGATTTCACACTTAAAAAAAGAATTAGAAAAAGTCAGCGAACATCGGCAGCGTTACAGGTCACAAAGAAAAAAATCAAAAATTCCCACAATCGCACTTGTCGGATACACAAATGCCGGAAAATCTACCCTATTGAACAAACTGGCTAATTCGGACGTTTTCACTGCAAACCAGTTATTTGCAACTCTGGATCCAACAACCCGCCGCGTTGAGCTGCCTGGAGGCTACAATGGATTATTTACCGACACTGTCGGTTTTATCCAAAAACTTCCTACCAGCCTAGTCGAGGCATTTCATGCCACATTGGAAGAAATCGCCCAGGCTGAATTATTGCTGCATGTTGTTGATCTCTCTCACCCGAATGCAACTGCTCAATATAAATCAGTTGTTCAAACCTTGAAAAATATTGGCGCAGAGCACATCCCTGTAATTATTGTACTGAATAAGATTGATCGATTGGATAACATTGAAGCTGAACGGGAAACCATCTCCCAATTTCCTGATGCCATTTTGATATCAGCAATCAAAGGTACAGGAATTCCTGAGCTGATCCAACAAGTAAAAAATGAATTGTATGAAAAATTCCAGCCTATCAAAGTTTTCTTACCTTATCAACAAGGCCAATTAATTTCCCTTTTTCACGAGTCAGGTCAGATAGAGATGATTGAACACACTCGGGGCGGTGTAATGATCAACGGAAAAATTCCAGGCAGGTTGTCTGCCCAATTCAATGAGTGGCAGGCAAGTCATCCACCAGAAGAACAAAATTCTATTGAACTAGAACAAAATTAAAATTAGAGTATTAAAATAATTTTATTGAAGTGAGAATAACAGGAGCGATAATGACAGATAGTAATATTCCCATATGGGATCTTGGCAATGTTTACCCATCCTTAGATTCCCAGGAACTTGTATCATCAATTAATTTTGTTGATGAAAAAATTGATTTTCTTGATAAGTATTTATCCAGTCATATCTCTGTTGAAAATTTAAATTTGTCGAAACAGGAAATAGCAAATATTATTGGTGAGTCACTTGATCAATTCAATTTGATTTATAAATCAGCCGGCACTATTCGCGCTTATTTATCTTCTTTTATTTCAACAGATTCCAGAAATAAAATTGCTATGAAAAAAATGTCCGAATTTGAGCAAATAATTCTCAAAATTCAGATGCTAATTACCAAATTTCATGCCTGGATTGGAAAAAATAGCGAAGAACTTGATGAAATAATTCCATTAAACAAGACTGCGCTGACACACAAATTTGCCGTAATGGAAGCAGGAAGTCAATCCCGCTATCTGATGTCCGAACTTGAAGAGAATTTGGCTTCGGATTTAGAAATCAGCGGAGCAGGTGCCTGGGGAAAATTGCAAAATACATTAACTTCACAACTAACTGTTGAATTTGAATTGAATGGAAAATTAGCAAAAATGCCCATGCCTGCTTTGATCAATTTGCATTCATCCCCTGATGAAAATGTCAGGAAACGCGCATATGAGGCGGAGATGACTGCATGGAAAACAATTGAGGAACCGCTTGCGGCAGCCATCAATGGCATAAAAGGGGCTGATATTTCGCTGAATAAGCGGCGTAATCGTGTAGATTGTCTGCATACCTCAATTGATATGTCAAGGATCGAGAGGGAAACTCTGGAAGTGATGTTAGAAGCTATGAGAGGTTCCTTTCCAAGTTTTCATAAGTACTTTCAATCCAAAGCGCTCAAATTAGGAAAAAATAAACTTGCCTGGTGGGATGTGTTTGCGCCTGTTGGGAATATGAATAAAATCTATTCATGGTCCGAAGCCAAAACTGTAATTTTGGATAACTTTTTTACTTTCTCCCCGCAGCTGGCGGATTTTGCAAAAAAAGCGTTTGATCATTCCTGGATTGACTCAAGGCAAAGAGATGGAAAAAGCGGCGGCGCTTTTTGTATGGGCATTCCACTGGTAAAAGAAAGCAGAATATTATGTAATTTCGATGGCACTTTAGACCAGGTAAGCACAATTGCCCATGAGTTAGGCCATGCATTTCATAATGATTGTGCCTTTAAAGCAGGGAAAACAGAAATTCAACAAGATACACCAATGACGCTTGCTGAGACGGCTTCCATAATGTGCGAAACAATCGTTCTTGATGCTGTCATCTCTCAAACAAATAATATTCAAGAAAAAATGGCAATATTAGACACACGATTGATTGGTGATGCGCAGGTGATAATCGATATTTATTCGCGATATTTATTTGAAAAAGAAGTTTTTGAAAGACGTGAAAAATCTGAACTCAGTGCGGATGAATTGTGCGAAATTATGGAGGATTCTCAACGGCAAACATACGGTGCTGGAATTGATGAAAAATTTTTGATGAAATATATGTGGACATGGAAACCCCATTATTATCGTCCAGGTTTTTCTTTCTACAATTATCCCTATACTTTTGGGCTTCTTTTTTCTACAGGTTTATTTGCAATATACCAGGAAAGAGGTCCAGAATTTGTTCCGGAATATATCAATCTACTTGCCAGTACCGGTGAGGCAAATGCTGCCGACCTGGCAAATAGGTTTGGCATAAATATTAACGACATAGCTTTTTGGAAAAACAGTCTCAAGATAATTACTAAAAATATCGATGAATATGAAAGAATATAAAACAATGAACTTCAATAAAAGATCCGCTTGAAATTTCAAGCGGATCTTTTATTTAGTTATTTTTTGCGCCAGAATTAATCCAATTTAGTAATAGGTTTATCTGATCTTGAGTTAATTTATTTCCTCTTTTTGGCATTTTCCCGGAAAGTATTGATTGCATCAGTTTGCTGTTGGCGGTATCTCCAGGGACAAGAACCGACCCATTTTGTGAGCCCTTTAATAAACTATCATATGTTTTTAAATCTAGGCCTTTTGATGTTCGCTCGCCGCCGTGGCAAGAAACACAGGATGTTTGAAAAATTGGAAGTATGTCCTTAGAAAAACTTACTTCCGGATTTTGTCCGGCTGCATTACCAGCCGGTACAACTGTATTCCCTGCCGCCGTTGTTGGTTGAATTACGCTTATAGGTGCAGAAGCTGCTTGTGTTGCTCCAACACTATTACCTGACGCGCAACCTGTCAGTGTTACTGCTAATAAAAAATATAAACTGGCAATTTTATAAACATTAATCCGATTCATTTTATCTCCTTATTGATGAATGATTTTAACAGGATAAAATGAATATTTGATGAACAAAACGAAATTATTATTTATTTCCTAAACCTTGAAAATCTTCTGCCGAACCAAGCGGAAAAGTCAATGCCCCGTCTACAATTCTTTTTACCAATCCAGATAACACGCTGCCTGAACCGGTTTCAAGAAAAGTATTTATACCTGTTGAAGATATCTCCCTGATAGTTTCAGTCCACCGAACCCTGGACTGCATTTGTTTTTGAATATCAAATACTATTTGTTCCGGAGTGCTGAGTACCGCAGCAGAAACATTTCCAATCACCGGTATTATTGGTTTTATTATCGATGCACTTGAAACAGCGTTATCCCATTCATCCTGGATGGAGTTCATTAATGGAGAATGGGCCGCAATGCTTACCGCCAGAGGCAGTGCGCGTTTTGCTCTATTCGCTTTTGCACCATTCACGGCTCTTTCAATAGCCGCTTTGTTGCCCGAAATAACAACCTGTCCGGGACAATTATCATTAGCTACTTGAACAATTTCATTTTCATGGCTCGCTTCTGAGCAGACTTTATCAAGGGTTGGTATATCAAGGCCCAATATGGCTGCCATCCCGCCAGGATTTATTTCACCAGCTTTTTTCATTAATTCGCCACGTAATTTTACAAGCTTTAAGCCCTCCGAAAATGATAACGCACCGGAAGCAGTAATTGCGCTTAATTGTCCAAGTGAATGACCGGCCAGGGATGCGGGCAAAATTGCGGGGAAGAGATCCTGGAAAATTCGGAATGAGATAATTGAATGCAGAAAAAGGGCGGGTTGTGTTCGATATGTTTCATTCAATTCAGTGTCAGGTCCATTCCACATTAATGAAGTGATATCAAAATTTAAAATTTCATTAGCTTCCTTAAACAATTCTTCTGCAATTTTGTAATTTGAATAAAGTGATTTTCCCATACCGACAAACTGTGAACCCTGCCCGGGAAATATCATTGAGAAACTTTTATCATTAATAATCATATTTTCCTCTTAACTTATAATTACTGCTTTTTTGTATACAAATTCAGCACATTAAAACACAAAAGCGCCGGTAAAGTCACGGCGCTTCGAGTGTTTAATCAGGATTTCTTTTCTTTTTCTACTTCAATCACTTCTCTACCCTTGTACTGTCCGCATTTTGGACAAACTACATGAGGCAGCCGCATCTGTCCACAATTTGGACAAACTGTTAAGTTCATTGACTGCAAGGCATCATGCGCCCTGCGCCGATCCCTACGGCCTTTTGAGTGTTTGCGCTTTGGTTGTGGTGGCATTTATTACTCCTTATTCGAGACTAACAATTACTATTTTATGGTTAAGCCGTCAAATTATAGCGGTCATAACCCGTACTGTCAAGAATTTTTAATGATAAATTCCTGATCAGCATTCACTTTAAGTGGCAATTTCTGTGATTATATTAATGTATTCACTTTTTGTTTCACGGGAACTAATATATGCTCGAAAAATGATCGCACTGATGACAAGAAAAGAACCTGCTAATGCTAGTTTCGCAGGTTTTTCTCCGATAACAAGGAAAACCCAGAGTGGATTAAGTATAGGCTCCAGTGTAAGAATTAAGTTGGATTCCAAAGCTTTGACATATTTTATAGCTTTAGAATAAAAAACAAATGATAAGCCAATTTGAAATATACCTAAATACAAAATAATGGCTGCATTAAGGAAATTTATGGTTTCCTTAAATATAAATGGCAATCCTAAAAAGAAACCAATCGCGTTCCCAATCAAAATGATTTGGGCTGGATTGTTTTCTCTTTGGTATCTCATCACCAGCATAACCACGGCAAATGTCATTCCACTAATAATTGCTAATATATTCCCATAGAAACCATTGAAAGAAAGCTTTTCACCGAAAAATAGAAATAAACCGGAGAAGATCACAGCCATGGCTGCCCAATCAGCCTTTTGAGGTTTTTCTTTCAAGAAGATATAACCTAGAATTACAACATAAATTGGAGATGCGTATTGAAGAAATATTGCATTTGCTGCAGTAGTTAATTTTGTTGCCCAAACGAAAGTCAATTGAGTTAAAACATAACAAACTGACCCTAGCAGCTGAAGCCAGGAAAATTTAATTTTTGAATTTCTGAGATAAATCAGAAAGACAAAAAATGCGACAAAACTTCTTCCGCCTAAAATCGCTAACGGGGACCAGCTGATCACCTTTATCCATAACCCACTCGTACTCCACAGAGCCGCAGTTAACATCAAATAGAG
>CAZBRI010000073.1:0-10157 GCA_964494055.1 uncultured Anaerolinea sp. | reverse complement strand
AACGGTTCAGGGGTGGTGCCGGCGGAGCTCCAGCCCTCGGCGGTGCGATTGGTTAATGGGCTACTTCTGTGTTAATCATCTTACCTCTTGGAGCCATTGTATTTTTTTCAATGGGATACGCATCCATCACCACACTGAGTGTTGCTTTCTTCTCAATACTCGTCTTTGGTTTCCGTTATTTTAGCGGGGCTCCGGGAGCAAACTGGGCTGATGTATTTTATGGCGTAGTAGCAGGTGCATTACTTACCTGGGCGCTGAGACCTAATATCAAAAAATTATTTGCCGGAACAGAACGGGTTGTAAGTATCAGCATTCATGGAAAAATCAAGGCCAAAAAGGATCAGCAGGAAATTCAAGAAGCACTCAACGATGTAGAATAAAAAAAACCGGGAAACCGGTTTTTTTATTTATCATTCTTCTATTTCCAGAGTGTCTTTATTTTCCAGCATCGACTTGTATAAAGCCCGCATATTATGCCGGTGAAGTGACTCGGCTAGACCGCCCAGGTAAACCCTGCTTTTGTTGCATTCCTCAATACCTACTTCGTCAACATATTCAAGCGGTGTTTTGCGCTTCAAGGCAATTCTTACATGTTTTCTGATGGCAGAGAGATAAGCAAGATTTTCTTTGACGGCTGCATCAATTTCGCCGCGAAGAACAATATCCCCGTGACCCTGAACGATATTTTCAAGTCCCATCTTACCTATCTTTTTTATTGATGTGATCATTTCATCAATATCACCATCAACAATATAAGGTAAAGGCATAAATGCGTCCCCTGCAAATAAGATCCTGTCTTCTTCCACAAGGACTGTAATACTGTCCTTGCTGTGACCCAGCGATTGGGATAGGATCAGGTTCTTTTTACCAACTCTCAGAGTGAGTTCCCCGTCATCAAAAGTTAAGTGGGGTAATACGATCTTTACCTGCCTAAGGGCTGGATTTTGTTTCCTGGCTGTTTCAAGCGAAGGTACACCTTTTTCATGCATCAGGGTACGGCAGAGCGAATGTGAGACGATTGTTGCTCCAGGGAAAAAGCAATTTCCCCAGGTATGATCTGCATGGTAATGGGTATTTATTACATAACGAACCTGCAAACTTAACTCATGTTCGATAAATTCTCTGATGATGAGTGTTTCTTCAGGGGTGGCCAGTGTATCGATCAGAACAGCCCATTGAGGTCCAGCAATTACCCCTGCTGTGACCTGTGCATATAATTCACTTTGAAACCAAAATACGTTTTCTGATACTCGTTCTCGATGCATAGAAATCCTTTGTTTAAATATTACCTATAAATAGCACAAACCCGAGTCAAAATCAAGGATAACTATCCACAAATTATAATGAAAATATACTTTACTTGTGAAAATTCCAATTTAAACTGGTAAATAATATGTAAGATATGAAATTTGGGTTAATCAATCTTCATCCGGATAATTATCAAGGATCCGTTCTATGGTCTCAAGTATCTCATCATCTAATTTTTCAACGGCCTCATCAGAGCCAAGATTGTCTTGGAGCTGCTGCATGTTTGTAGCGCCGGTGATAACACTGCTGATATCTTTACGCCTCAGGAGCCAGGCAATTGCCAGTTGTGCCGTTGTGATATGAAGATCGTTGGCGATCCCGCTGAGTTGACGAATGATACTGATTCTTTCAGGGGTGATGCGGTCACGAATCCAGGCCATGCTTTCCATCGATGCCCGGCTGCCAGCAGGAATGCCGTCATTATATTTCCCTGAGAGCAGCCCATAGTAGAGCGGACTCCATGTTGTTAATCCCAGTCCAAATTCTTTACTCAATGAAGATAATTCATTTTCTACTCTTCGTCGGTGAAACATATTATATTGAGGCTGTTCCATACAGGGCGGGTTAAGGTGATGCTGAATTGCTGTTGAATACGCTGCTGTAATCTGCCAGGCCCGCCACTCGGATGTACCCCAATATAATATTTTGCCCTGCCGGATAAGGTTATCCATCGTAAAAACGATCTCATCGATCGGAGTGTCCGGATCAAATCGATGACAAAAATAAAGATCAACATAATCCGTACCAAGTCTTTTTAAGGAGGCATTGATCGATTCTGTAATATGTTTTCTTGATAAACCCCGTCCATTTGGACCCGGCATGGTGGGCCAGAATACTTTGGATGAGATGACAAGAGCTTCGCGCGGCAGGTGTTTTAATGCTTTTCCCATAACCTGTTCCGCCAATCCATTAGCATAGATATCGGCATTATCGAAAAAATTAATTCCCCCGTCATATGCCGCCTGAATCAATTCAATCGAATTATCTTCTTCAACCTGCGAACCAAAAGTTACCCATGCCCCCAGCGAAATTTCACTAATTTTTAAACCAGACCTGCCTAAACGTCGATAATGCATTCTGCCTCCGGATCATGGGGAAACGTCGACGACAGCTCCTAATGTATTAACACTCAGTGTCCACTGGCTTCCCGGTTGAAATTGTACGAATAAATCAGGATCGTTTATATTATATTTTCGGATACCATCTGCTGTACTAAAATCAATTTCGTAATTTTCCTGCCGCTGACCTTCTCGCTGGCCAATTTCCAGGTTCACTTTTGGCCAGGCAGGCTGCAGGTCTGCTCCGCTGCTTTCAACTTTATTTATTACCTGCCATTCAAGCGCATGATATTTACAATAATCATCATATACTTCATAATAACAGGTCTCAACAACTTTTGCTGAGCCATTTCCCTGGTCAACGAGTTCGGTAGAACATACTTCCTTTGAGTTCGGAGCCGGGTTATCCTGTTTCCGCCTGAAATTTTGTTCACAGGAGATGATTGTACTGTCTGCTGGCAGTTCGTCACGCCAGGCTTCTCGCGTAACTTCACGCTGCATTTCTATGTCGATAGTTCTCTGCCACGAGATACTTTGAACTGTTCCTGATAAAGCAGTTGTATGGAAAAGAAAGTATCCGATGATCACACAAATAAGCATGCCGATGGCGGCCACCGGCAGAAGCATCCAGGGACGGATAGCTGACTGTTTTTGAACATCGACCGGTTGTTGAGTATCATCTACCTTTGAAGTGGTTAAATTTGAGCCGCAGGAAGAGCAGGTTTTTTCACCGATTTTATTAAGATTTCCGCATGCTGCACATCTGCTCTCAGTTCCGGCTTGAGTGTTATTAGTTAATACTTTGCCCGTCTGTCTTTTAATCCCTTCCTTGATATCTCCCCCGCATTGTGTACACAACCTGGTATCCGCTTTATTTCTCGTCCCGCAATATGGACAGTGAATATCTGCGCCTGAACTAAGATCTGCCAATTTTTGTTGGTCTGTTATCAGATTTTGATTTGAGCCCAATTCAAATTGAACACTTTCAGGTTGAGGATTTCCGCAAGAAATGCAGGTTTTCTTCAGACCAGTATTTTTACTGCCGCAATTTGGGCAGGTCCATTCCAATTCAACATAACCGAGATCTTTTTTTGACATATTTTATTGGACTATTATTTTTATTGTAAATGTGCAAAAAACACGTCCAGATGTTAACCGGATACCCCACACAGACCGGTAATGACCGGGCAATTTAGGGGATACGATAATTAATGCTGGCGATATTGTTTGCCTGACGCGGACATCCCTGACCAGTGAAATATTTTCTGTCTTTGATAACCTGGCTCCATCTAAGTATGTCACTAACATATTTTGTGATTGCCAGGTTTTAATACCGGTATTCATCAATGTCCATGAAGCTTTAAGTTGTGTTTTCGGTTTTAAAATAACCCAATTTTCAGGGATTTTACTGATCAAACTGCAGCGTGTTTCAGATCCCCAATCGTCTGTTGCACCTTCGGCAAGATCCGGCACTTCAGTCGTCGGGATGATGACCGGGGTCGGAGGTTCTGGTGTATCAGATGCGTGAAAACCTATCGGGGTTGGTGTCCCGGTTTCGGTGGCTGTTGGGAGAGGGGTGATGCTCGGGAAAGCAGTTGTAGTGATGGAAGGTGTAATGGTGGCAGGAAGTTCAGTCGGCGGGAAAGTAATCGTTGGTTCCGGCATAACAATTGTTGGGGTGGAAGCTGATATATCGTTCCCTTGAATCAATACAGCTGTGGGTACTGTTGGTGAAGCCTGGCAGGCAGTCACCAACAATATCACAGCTGTCGTGAATGTTATTGTCTTATAAATCCTGTTCATTCAACACAGGCAGGAAATAACATGCAGATAATCAATTCCCTGGCTGGGTCTGTTATTTTACAGTGACGATCAGGGTAACGCGGCAAAAAGTTGTATTCCCGGATTTAAGAGCCCAGGTTGTGCTGTAAGTACCGGGTGTTTTAGGTGCCATCATATCCACACCGAGCTTGATCTTGCTGCCTACTCCGACATTTTTCCCGATGTAAAACGAATCACCGTGTGTCTGGAATTTTGTTCCGCCAAGATAAACGAATCTGGTCGAGCTTGAATTCCATACTGCACCTGTATTTTGAACAGTCCAGTAGGCATCAAAGGATTGGCGGCGAACCATTTTGACCCAATCAGCCGGGGTCTGTGCAGTCAATTTACAGCTGTAATTGGGGCTTGTGATATTGGCTGCACTGTAGGATACAGCCGGAAGAACAACGCTCATCGGTGCAGCCATGCCGGAGGATGGGGTGTTGATTTTCGCCAGGGCATCTGCCGGAATTGTTGTGATCCCTGCAAACAGGATGACCATTACCAGTAAAAGAATTGAAACGGATAAAACTTTATTTGTTTTCATAAATTTCTCCTATTAACTACTGTATTATATTCCGGTTTCCAGGTAAATTACCATGGGCTGCCGGCTGCCTGATGGAATGGTTGATTTTTTTTATTTATTCTCACCATCACCAATTCCAAGGGGTTTCCATTTGTTTTCATCCTTCAGCCTGTGCTGGGAACCGCCCCGGTTATGTAAATGATCAAAGCCTTCCGGTTTAATGAACATTTCATCGCCATCCAGTAATCCTGTAAGGCCGGTTTGTCCAAATTCAGGCCGCTTATTCTGACATGCTTTGCATGTTTTTGGATCATGGATCTTATATTCGAGAGGCTCTTCGTAGGTTGTTATATAGCCTTCGTAGTTTCTTAGAATGATCTTATGATCGGACATGCTGATCAGGTAATTTGGCATGACAGGTATTTTTCCGCCGCCGCCTGGAGCATCGACAATGAACTGCGGAACAGCATAGCCAGAGGTATGACCACGCAGGCCTTCTATGATCTCTATACCTTTGGCAACGGGGGTACGGAAGTGACCGGCTCCCTCAACAAGATCGCACTGGTACAGGTAGTAAGGTCTTACCCGAATTCTGACCAACTTTTGTACAAGATCCCTTTGAATATGAAGGCAATCATTCACACCAGCAAGCAATACGCTTTGATTTCCGAGCTGAATCCCGGCCCTGGTTAACCTGTCGGTGGCGGCTTCTAATTCAGCTGAGATTTCATTTGGATGGTTGACATGGATGTTCATCCATAAAGGATGGTATTTACCAAGCATATCACAAAGTTCTTGCGTCACGCGCTGCGGCATAAAAACAGGGACACGTGAGCCGATCCTTACAATCTCAACATGAGGAATTTCACGCAGGCGGGAAAGTAATTCTTCCAAAATTTTCGGTGCCAGGACCAGTGGATCACCGCCGGAAAGCAATACATCCCGGATCTGCGGTGTATTCCGGATATATTCGAGTTGAAGTTCGAAATCCTGACGGTTGAATGTTTGCCCGGGGTCTCCAACAATCCGGGAGCGTGTGCAGTACCTGCAGTAGGAAGCACACTGGGTTGTCACAAGCATGAGAACACGGTCCGGGTACCTGTGTACAAGACCCGGGACCGGTGAATGCCGGTCTTCTGAAAGAGAATCTTCCATCATGGCAGTGAAAGCCTGCATCTCTTCAGACCTTGGTATGATCTGCTGCCGGATCGGGTCTTCAGGATCAGTAGGATCGATCAACGAAATATAATACGGGGTGACATCTACACGGAATAACCCGCTCGAATTTAATGCTTTGCGCTCACTTTCAGTCAGCGTCAGTACTTTTTCTATTTCTTCAGCATTATTTAGCCGATTGCTTAACTGCCAACGCCAATCGTTCCATTTTTCGTCAGGAATATCTTTATAAACAGGAGCGCGTTTGGAAACAAATTTTTGGGTCATTTTTTTCTCCGACCAGTAAAAAAAAGTGAAAAATGTGAGGAATTGAAATTATTAGTTGCTTAAAATAGAGAATAAAGGGGGATCATGATCGGTAAGAAAAATAGCGGTCGATTGTTTGAGCAATTTCCTCATGTTTGTATTGTAAGAGGAAACAATGAGAGGGTCAATAATCAATTCGTCAGCGAAAAAGTGTACAATATTAATGGATATTTGGAAAGGAGCTTATATGACAGGAGCTTATATGACAAATGTGGCAGTTGTTACTGATAGTTGTGCAAGTATTCCAGAAGGGTTGATTCAACAATTAGGCATACAGACTGTGGCATATTATCTCCACAGGGGAAAAGAAGTGCTGCGTGACCTCATAACCATTCAGAGAGATGAATTAATAAACTGGCTGCCAGGAGCTTCTGCACTTCCTACGACTGCAAGTCCGGGACCAGGGGATTATTACCAAAAATATCTTGAAATCATTTCAAAGGGTATAACAGAAATCGTCAGTATCCATATTACATCATTAGGCAGCGGGGCTTACCAGGCTGCAAGTGTTGCTAAAAATATGATCATGGATTTGTACCCCAATGTCCGTATTGAAGTTATAGATACCAAAAACGTATCCCTGTGTCAGGGGTGGATGGTGATTGAGGCTGCACGAGCAGCAGTCACCGGGGTAAATATGGATCAGATATTAACCAAAGTGAATAAGATGATCCCGGTCTGCCGAATGATACAAACAGCTGATACGTTGAAATACTTGTATATGGGCGGCAGGATAGGCATGGCAAAAAGGCTTATGGGAGCTGTTTTGAATATCAAGCCATTGATAGGTATGAAGGATGGTGTGGTTGTAGCGCTTGGAATGGCCCATTCACGTATTCAGGCTTATAAGGATATGGCTGACTTTATCAGTGAGAATGCAGGGCAGGCAAAAGTCAAGGTGGCCTATGTGCATGCGGGCGCTCTTGATGAAGCAAAAAAACTGCAAAAAATCGTGGAAACAAAAATGGATGTTGTTGAATCGTTCATCGCTGAGCTGTCGCCAGCATTAACCGTCCATACTGGTCCTGGGACAACAGGTCTGTGTTTTTACCCAGTTGGAGATTCTTTGCCATGACGATTGAAGGCACCCATGGTTTATGGGCGGATTTACATCACCCGGGGATAAAAGCAGATGAAGCTGATTTTGTAGTATTGGGCATTCCTTTTGACGGTTTGGCCAGTGCCAGGCTGGGAGCAGCTCTGGGACCGGATCGAATCCGTTACTGGTCTCATCACCTGACACCATATAGTGAAGATAGAACCAGTTTGAAGAATGTTAAGATCTGTGATCTTGGTGATCAAATGATCAAAAACCCGGAGTTGGATTTCCCAAAAGCTTCCTCTTTGGCTGCCAGTGTTAAACCTCCTTTAATCACGCTTGGGGGTGATCATTCAATTAGCATCCCAATCTTCCAGGCGCAGCGCCAACGCTGCACTGGACGCCTGGGAGTTCTGTGGGTGGATGCTCATCCGGACCTGTGTGATGAATTTGATGGTTCAAGACTATCCCATGCCTGTGTTTTGCGGCGGGGTATGGAGTATGGCATCAACCCTGCAGATGTTTGCCTGGTTGGTGTGAGATCCTGGGAAGAACAGGAAATTGACATGATAGAAAATGCCGGCCTGCATGTTTTTACAGCATCTGAAATTGCAGAAAAGGGCATGAAAAACACAGCATCAGTTGTTCGTAGAATATTATCTGATTGTGACTCAGTTCATATTTCATTTGATATTGATGCGCTTGACCCATCCGCAGCACCGGGTACCGGAATTCCAGACCACGGCGGATTATTTATGCGGGATGTTTTGACTCTTTTGAAATCGATGGAAGGGCTTCCGCTTACGGGTCTGGATGTTGTAGAGGTTGCGCCACCGCTCGATCCATCAGAATCAACAGTTTTCGCTGCATTAAAGATCATCATGGAATTTATCGCTGTGATCCAAAGATCAAAAATCGCCCGATTATAAGTAAAAAAAAACTAAACACAGGTTGAAGAGCATGACAGAACCAATGGTTGTAAATAATAATCAATTGAACAACAGATTCGAAATTATCATAAATTCAGAAACAGCTGTACTGGAATATACGATCCGGGATAATTCGATCATTTTTACGCATACAGGTGTACCTGCAGAATTGGAAGGCAAAGGCTTGGGCAGTCTTCTGGTGAAGGCTGGTTTGGAATATGCCGATCTGCATAAGTTAAAGGTTGTGCCGATTTGTTGGTTTGTTGGAAAATATCTTGACCGGCATCCGGAATTTTCACATTTATTGTAGGCTCTTTCCTTGTGTGAAGTATTTATTTACGTATTCTGGAATTTATCTACAAAAGTATACTAATTAAAATTTTCTTACCTGCAGCCGTGTATACTTTGTAAGTATGGATACTTTATCTGGTTCAGTAGAACGGGTAACATTTTTTAACCAGGAAAATGGTTACACAGTTCTTCGTCTGCGTCCAACGGTTTCGCAGCACCAACGTACACCAGGGATGGATTTTGAAGGGTTGGTAACAGTAGTAGGCAGCCTGCCTGAATTAGCCACAGGGGAACATTTACGTCTGCAGGGGCAATGGATTTCTCACCCGAAACATGGAACACAGTTTACTGTTGAGTTTTGCGAGCAAACACTGCCGGCAACCCTTGTCGGTATCGAGAGTTACCTGGGATCGGGAATGATCAAAGGTATCGGCCCAAAGCTTGCTGAGAGGATCGTATCATGTTTTAAAGAAGAAACGTTTAATGTGATCGAAAAAACTCCGGAAAGGCTGTTGGAAGTCTCAGGTATAGGTTCGGACCGGTCACAAAAAATTTCTCAAGCCTGGGAAGAACAAAAAAGCGTAAAAGAGATCATGGTTTTCTTACACGCACATGGTGTCAGCACAAGCCTCGCTGTAAAAATTTATAAAACTTATGGCGATTCATCCTTAGAGATTGTTCAAAAGAATCCATACCAATTGGAACAGGATATTTACGGAATCGGTTTCAAAACTGCGGACCGTATTGCACAGGCGTTAGGGCTGTCGTCCGATCACCCTTCCAGAATTGAAGCGGGAATAATTTATTCTTTAAGTGAACTGATCAATGAAGGGCACGTATATGCTCCTCGTGACATGCTGTTATCGCGGGCGATTGAACTTTTGGGTGTATCTCCGGATCTACTGCCCCCGGCAGTAGATCGATTGATCCAGGTTGATCGTATCAAACCAGAGGTGGTCCCTTTTTCGGGTTCAGAAAAACTACCCGCAGAAAAAATCTCTGAACAATCAGCAGCTTACGGCACATCAGTGATTTACCTGACACCGCTATTTTTTAGTGAGAGGGGGGTTGCTGAAAGAATCCTTTCGATGGTGGATGGACAGCCTGAAAATGGTTTTGGCGTTCAGCTCAGTTTTCCCGACTCATCCCTCTCAGATGAGCAGCAGGCTGCTGTGCAGATGGCCCTTTCGTCCCCGGTCAGTATATTAACAGGCGGACCGGGGACCGGCAAAACAACCTGTCTCAAGGCATTGACCAGAACGCTTGAAATGCAGGGTAAGCGTACAGCGCTGGCTTCTCCTACCGGGCGGGCAGCAAAAAGATTGGCTGAATCAACCGGTCACGCTGCAGTGACCATCCATCGATTACTTGAATTTTCTCCAGTAACCGGTTTTAAACATAACCAGGATAACCCGCTCCCGATAGATTTTTTAATTGTTGATGAAGCCTCTATGCTTGATCTACTTTTGATGAATAATCTCCTGAAGGCGATAAAATCCGGTACACAAATACTTTTTGTTGGTGATGTGGACCAGCTGCCTTCTGTTGGAGCCGGAGATGTGTTGAGAAATATGATCAGCAGTCAACTGATTCCTGTCACCCGCTTGATGACCATATTTCGCCAGGCGGCAGATTCACAAATTATTTCGAACGCCCACCGGATCAACCAGGGTAAAATGCCGGTATTTTCTGCGGGGGAAGGG
>CAZBRI010000072.1:0-10271 GCA_964494055.1 uncultured Anaerolinea sp. | reverse complement strand
AATATTTATTTTTAAAATTATTGGAGAATAATTAATGGCACAAGCAGATATTATCGCAGGGAATTGCGGTTTTTCAACCAGGGTTAGAACCAGCATGGATGAAGACGCGTGCAAGATCGAGATCGCAAGTGAATGTGCTGCAATCAGGAGAATGGCAGAAGAATTAAAACAGGTAGATCCATATAAAGAAATTTCATTCCGGAGACGGATGCCGGACACGATCGAAAAGGGAATTAAATACTGCACACATGCCGCTTGTCCCGTGCCTGTGGGTATTATCAAGGCTGTGGAAATTGAAGCTGGCCTGGCGCTGCCGACAGATGTGAGCATCAAATTATCAAAAACAAACAGCGAGTAAATTGCGAACCTGGATTGCTCGTTTATTGATCGGAATAGTGACCGCCTGGAGTTTACAGGCGGCTTTTGTATTTATCACATACCCTTCGCAATTTTCGCCTGCATTTGAATTATCTGGATTCCCGGGGATAACCGCCATCCGCGGTTTTGGAATTCTTTTCCTGATGTGGAATATCCCGTATATATTTGCTGCGTGGAACCCGGTGAAGAATCGTCTTTCACTGATAGAAGCGCTTTTGATGCAATTTATCGGTCTTCTCGGGGAGAGTGTAATCTTTCTTTCAACTAATCAGGCTCATCAATTATTGCATACCTCCATTCTTTGCTTTATCATGTTTGACGGAGCTGGGCTGGGGCTGCTGCTGACAGCTTTTTTCATTTTGCGCCCAAAGCTTTCAACATAATATTTATTATTTTGTTAGTATGCCATACAGGGTTATATTCACCATCTTAAGCTAAACACAAGTAACGTAATTGGGGATAGAATCAAGCAGTGATCCATTTATTTTTGTAAATCGAATTTCACCATACCCAAAAGGACATTTTTATGCCAGAGATCAAATTTGATCGTTTCTATCGCTATGAGGCTCTCACAGAATTATTAAAACAGTTTGCTCAGGAATACCCAAAACTGGCACGTATCCAATCCATCGGTAAGAGCCATGAAGGGCGGGATGTCTGGCTGTTGACTGTCACGAATTTTGAGACTGGTCCGGATGATGAAAAACCAGCCATGTGGGTAGATGGCAATATTCATGCGTCTGAATTGGCCGCATCAGCTGCCAACCTGTACTACATCAATAAACTGCTCACCGGTTTTGAAAGCGACAAAACAATACAAGAAGTGTTGAACACCCGGGCTTTATACATCTGCCCGCGGGTTAACCCGGATGGTGCCGAATGGGCGATGGCAGACCAGCCCAAAGTGATCCGGTCCAGCACGCGGCCATACCCATATAATGAAGAAGCGATCGATGGACTGATGGCGAATCAGGATATTGATGGGGATGGACGGATACTCTCGATGCGTATTGAGGACCCAAATGGTGCCTGGAAATGTCACCAGGATGACCCGCGTTTAATGATCAGACGCGACCCTGTGGAAACCGGCGGGAAATATTACCGCATTCTGCCGGAAGGCTTGATCCGTAATTATGACGGAGCGACAATCACGGTCCGCGGAGCAAGGGAAGGACTGGATCTCAACCGCAACTTTCCGGTCAACTGGCGGCAGGAAGTGGATCAACCGGGTGCCGGTCCATACCCTGTCAGCGAACCGGAAGCCCGCAACCTGGTGGAATTTATTTACGCCCATCCAAATATCATGAGTGCGATCACTTTTCACACCATGAGCGGTGTTTTGCTCCGTCCCTATGATGATCACCCGGATGATGTTTACCCGGCAGAAGACCTGTGGACGTATCAAAAGATTGGAGACCAGGGAACAAAAATGACAGGTTACCCGAATATCTCGGTCTACCATGATTTTAAATATCACCCGAAAACTGTCACAACCGGCGGCTTTGATACCTGGTTATACGATCACCTGGGAATGTTTGCCTGGACTGTCGAAATCTGGAGCCCGCAGAAACAGGCAGGTATTGAAAAATATAAATTCATCGATTGGTACCGCGATCACCCGATTGAAGAAGACCTGATGTTGATGAAGTGGAATGATGAAAAACTTGGCGGAACCGGTTACGTGAATTGGTACGAATACCAGCACCCGCAGCGTGGCAAAGTAGAACTTGGCGGCTGGGATTCACTGCACACCTGGACCAACCCTCCTGCCGCCTTCCTGGAACAGGAGATTGCCCGCTTCCCCGAATGGCTGAATTGGTGCCTAATGATTTCCCCAAAAATGTCCATCCTAGAAAACAGTGCTGTGCTGATTGGGAAAGACACATACCGGGTGAGACTTGTGTGTGAAAATACCGGCTGGCTGCCAACATACATCACGAAAAAAGCGATCGAGAAGAAAGCCTGCCGCGGTGTGATCTGTGAAATTGAACTGCCGGAAGGTTCAAGACTTGAATCGGGTAAGCTGAGGGATGAATTTGTCCAGCTCGAAGGCAGGGCGTACAAAGCCGCGATGGTAGATGAGTTTGATGAATCGACAACGGACCGGCTTAAAGTTGATTGGGTTATTTACGCGCCAAAAGGCGGCAAGGTAAAAATTACAGCCCGTCACGACCGGGCTGGTCTGGTTCGTGCAGAAGTGAAGCTTATTTAGTGGAAAAATATTTCTGAATTATTTGGCTGATTATTTTCCATTAGCCTGAGGATTAGAGACTAATCATCCAAAAAATGATTATTGGAGCCTGGCAGAAAAAACTTGCCAGGCTCCAGCGATTATGCTGTAAAAGCAGTATTAAGTCATTGCGTAATTTCAATCTTTATTTTTCATTTATATAATTTCAAAAAAAATATTGTTTGGCATATTCATCAATAACTACTAGTAACATCGAATACATCTTCTGGGATTGTAATTTTTACAAAAATAATTCCATATCGGGCTTCTAATTCTTAATTGCTGTTAACAATTGAATACAATTTTTGGAAATTCAGGATGAATATTTTGTATTCGTAATTGTGAAGATATTAATGAAATTGTAAGCTACTTATTATGTCTTTTATGATAATATACGTCAAATTAAAAATGGGCAGAACGTAAAACAGCCAAGGATTAATAGAAAATTAGAAATTCCTATTTACAAAACAATTTTGTTCATTATCAGTAACTTTTATTATGTTTGAACGACCAATAAATATCAAATCGGTACAAACTGATCAATATTGATCAATGGAGTAAATAATGAATTCAAAAAATGCGCTTTTCCTGTCAGCTTCACTAACAGCTTTTGTTTTAGCTATTCTTTTTGGTGTGGTCACCAAAATTACTACTATTAATTCTGCACAGGCTGCTGCGCCAGCAGCGACAGAACAGGCTGTTGTTGACCCAACTGCCACCCTAGATACACCTGCCCCCACGGACATTCCTGCAACAGCGACTACTGCCGTAGCTGTTTTACCACCCACCGCTGAAGAAGCTGCCGGCCTGGCTGCCGCCGCATTGAACCGGCAGGATGTTTACAGTGTTGAGACCTTCAGCTATAACGGGGCTGATACGTATAAAGTCGTATTTGTAACCGGCGATTCTGTCATTATCGGAATGGATAGAAAAGTGCTATCCATTGCCCCGCCTGAAGTCCTTGCTGCTAATGCACCGACCCCCACAGTTTCTCCGGCAATCGTTTATTACGCCCCAGCTGTGGTTGCCCCTGTCAAAAAAGGACATAAATCAGGCGGCGGCAGCGGCGGCGGCGAGCATGAAGGCGGCGATGATTAATCCATTGATGGAAATTTATTTCATCAAGGAAAAATAAAATGGCTAATAAACCTCAAGGAAAAAATTGGAAAGATGTTCAAATGGCAATCACTGCCATTTCCATCACAGCTACACTCGCATTCTGGAATTTATTTTCAGTACCTGACACTTCAGCAGCCGCTGCAGACGGAATTGCAACTGATACAGTTGAACCTCCGCAGCCAACCGATGTCATCGAACCAACAGCAGCGGCTACAGCCACTGCGATGCCAAAATCAGTTGTTTTCAACCTGAAACCTGTAAAAATCATTTATGGCGGTACACTACCGACACAAATGGCCATCACGGTTACACCAGGTGCAACCTTATCTGCTGCACCTCTCGCAGCAGCACCAGCTGTAGCTGCTCCAAAAAAGAAATCCGGCACATCAAAGCCAAAACCTGTAAAACCACCAAGCGGCGGTTCTTCCAAGCCTAAACCCTGATGCTTTACAGAACTGAATTTGAAGCGATGGGCTGCCTTGTGATCGCCATGCTGGACAGCTCATCGCCAAAAGCATCAGAAATTCTTTCAGAAGTTTCGATATGGTTTGATGGCTGGGAACAAACACTTAGCCGGTTTAAAACAGACAGTGAACTCACCAAACTCAACATGCAAGCAGGCTGGCCGTACAGCGTCAGCCAGGTCACCTGGGATGTTTTCCAGGCTGCAGCTGCAGCAGAAAAAGCCAGCGGCGGATTAGTCAAAGCAACTATCTTAAAAGCATTAATCAGTACGGGATATGATAAAAGTTTCAAAAACCTTATCAACGAAGAGCCCGGTCAGAACCTTAATACATGGAACATCGCACAATCCCTGGATGAAGTGACCCTGGACAAACAGGCCATGACCATCTGCCTGCCGCTGGATGTGCAGCTGGATTTTGGCGGTGTTGCAAAAGGCTGGGCAGCGGACCAGGCTGCGAAACGGCTCGCCGAATTCGGTCCAGCCCTTGTGAGCGCCGGCGGCGATATGGCTGTGACATCCCTATTGAAATCCGGGGAAACGTGGCCGGTGACGATTGACGATCCGTTTAATCGCGGAGAAGTGATCGCCAACCTGGGGCTGACAGCCTGCGGAATGGCCACCTCCGGCACAGATTACCGGCGCTGGAAAGCCGGCGGGCAATGGAACCATCACATCATCGACCCGCGGACCGGACGATCCGCCCAAACTGACATTATCTCGGCAACAGTGGTCGCACCAAATATTATGGAAGCAGAAATGGCTGCCAAAACCGTGGTCATCTCCGGCAGCCAGCAAGGTTTAAAGTGGATAGAAGATAGACCTGGTTACGCTGCGTTTCTTGTTTTAGAATCAAGCGGCGAAATCATCATCAGTAATCAAATGAACCAATATTTTTGGAGATCAAAATGAACAACCGGATCCAGGATCCAATTGAATACCAAACATCCCTGAACATAGAATCTTTCGTGATGGTGCTGCTTGCCATATCGGTCGGCACACTGGCTGCAGTCATCATTCTCCCCAGCTGGATGCCCAACCTGGCAAATTCACTGATCGGGGATAACCCGAAAGCCTTCTGGTATCTTTCCCGCGGCAGTTCATTTGTTGCATTGAGTTTATTATGGGTATCCATGGCGCTCGGTCTGACCATTACCAATAAAATGGCCCGAACATGGCCCGGGGTGGCTGCAGCTTTTGCCATCCATGAATATGTCAGCCTGCTAGGCCTGGGATTCGCAATCTTCCATGGAATTATCCTGATGGGCGATAAATACATCAGTTTTTCGCTGGCCCAGGTTTTGATCCCATTTACAACAGTAGATTACCGTCCGCTGATGGTTGGTTTTGGACAGGTTGGTTTTTATGTCTGGCTGCTGGTTGCATTGAGCTTTTATGTAAGAAGCAGGATCGGGCAGAAAACCTGGCGTGTAATTCACTACATCAGTTTCCTGGTTTACTGCGCGGCGGTATATCACGGTATAAGCAGTGGAACTGATACCAGCACATCCTGGGCACAGGGTTATTACTGGTTTTCAGGCGGCAGCATCACCTTTCTCCTCGTTTACCGGATCATTGTCAGCGTACTAGGAAGATTTTCAAAACCTGAAATAAAAGCCGCGGCTGTCTCAGCCCAGGTAAATACACGCGAAAGCACACCTTCTGCTTGAGCCGGGAATCAATCGATAGTAAAAAGACCGCTGGTATTCAGCGGTCTTTTTTTTATGCTTATATTTTTTCAATACCACCCATTAACAAATCGTTAACCGCTTGAGATTCTTTCATGGTATAGTATTTTTTAATTGGAAAATAAAATGGCAGAAATTGTTCTTGTTGTTGAAGATGAACCAACCCTGCAGGATACGCTTGTTTATAACCTGCAAAAACAGGGTTATGTTGTGGAAAGTGCCAGCGATGGACGGAGCGCCCTGGAATGTGCACGGCGGTTAAAACCCAATATCATCCTGCTGGATATCATGCTGCCATTGATCGATGGGGTGGAAGTGTGCAAAACACTTCGCAGAGAATCAATCAATGTGCCTATTATCATGCTGACTGCACGGGATGATGAGATCGACCGGGTGGTGGGGCTGGAAATCGGGGCAGATGATTACGTGACGAAGCCATTCTCAATGCGTGAACTGATGGCGCGGGTTAAGGCACAGCTGCGGCGTACCGAGTCCGTACGGGAAGAGCTGGAAAAGATCAAGAGTATTGCACCCAGCCAGGAACAGCTTGTTTTTGATAACCTTGTCATCAATCTCACACGGCGTGAAGTGACCATAAATGATCAGACACTGGCACTTAAACCGCAGGAGTATGACCTTTTACTTTTCTTTGCCGAACATCGCGGGCAAATGCTCTCACGTGAATTTATCCTGGAACGTGTCTGGGGCTGGGAATTTATTGGTGACAGCCGTACGGTGGATGTTCACGTTCGTTGGCTGCGGCAGAAAATTGAAATCGATCCAGCCAACCCGATCCGGCTGGTGACAGTTCGCGGCGGGGGCTACCGCTTCGAGAAATGAATTACCTGCTGAGCGGGTTATTATTATTTTCTATTCTTTGCCTGATAACCGTTTTCTGGCAGACCATACACCTGAAGCGCAGGCTGGACCAATACACCCGCGCCCTGGAAAAAATCAACACCGGTAATCTATCAGCATCAGATATGCCGGTTGACCAGCCCGGGTTGGAAATACTCTCCAACCTGGTTCATTCTCTTTATATAAAACAAACTGACCAACTAGCTGGGCTGCAGTCAGAGTTTGACCGCCTGCAGGCTACACTGAATCAGATCACCGATGGTGTTTTAATCGTAGATAATCCCGGACGAATCAGCATGGCCAACCCGGCAGCCATTTCACTTTTTGGTGAAGGTGATGAACTGGTTGGGAAAACTGTCAGCCTGGCGCTTCGTCATCATCTTTTGATAGAGACCTGGCGGAAATGCCAGCAGACCAACGAAGTAACGAGTGAATCCGTAGAACTCCCCGGTTCAAAGATTTTTCTGCAGATGATTGCCATCCCGGATGAACATGCCGGAGGTGCGCTGCTGTTAATTCAGGATCTAACCCGCATTCGAAGATTAGAAAAGGTGCGGCGCGATTTTATTTCCAATGTTTCGCACGAACTCCGGACGCCGCTGGCGTCTCTTAAGGCCCTGGCAGAGACTCTACAGGAAGGCGCGCTCGATGACCCGCCCGCTGCCAAGCGCTTCCTGGGCCGTATGCTGACTGAAGTGGATGCCCTGACGCAGATGGCTTCCGAGCTTTTGGAATTATCACGGATAGAATCCGGGCAGGTACCTCTCGACAAAAAAACTATTCAACCCTGTACTCTGCTTCAGCAGGCTGCCGACCGCATGAAGATGCAGGTGGAACGAGCCGGGCTGGAGCTTTTCGTTGAATGCCCGGCCGACCTGCCGCCTCTCCTGGCCGATATGCCGCGGCTGGAACAGGTTCTGGTCAATCTGCTGCACAATTCTGTCAAATTTACCCCTGCAGGCGGCAGGATCGATGTAATAGCAGTAAAAGAACAAAGAGCCATTCACTTCTCAGTCCGTGACAGCGGTGTTGGGATCCCGGCTGATGATCTGCCGCGCATATTTGAACGCTTTTACCGGGTAGACCGCTCACGCACCGGCGGCGGCACAGGCCTGGGTCTATCGATCGCCAAACACCTGGTGGAAGCACACGGCGGCCGGATATGGGCTGAAAGCCGCGAAGGGAACGGCAGCACTTTTACGTTCAGCATTCCGGTGAACATCTAAAGCCTTATTGAAAGGTTATTTAACAGTGTAATAATCACAATGCGGGGTATATAATTAATTTATGACAGGTAATTCTCAAACATCAACCCTAAAAATGGATCAATCAGATCCATCACACAAGGATGATTTGCTGATCATCGCAGGTGCCGGCGGGTTTATAGGCGGTTCACTGGTAAGCTATTTCCGAAATCACGGTTACACGAATATTCGGGCGGTGGACAAGAAACCGCTCTCACGCTGGTTCCAGCGGGTAAAAGGGGCCGAAAACCTGTGCCTGGACCTGTCACAGGAAAAGAATTGTCAACGAGCAGTAAAGGACGCGCGGGAAGTTTACAACCTGGCTGCTGAAATGGGCGGGATGGGGTTCATTCAAAACGCACGGGTGGCATGCATGCGGAATGTATTAATCAACACTCACCTTCTTGAAAGCGCAAGCCTGGCAGGGGTAAATCGTTATTTCTTTGCATCTTCAGCTGCGGTATATAATACACAGCTCCAGGAAAGCATCACAGGTACGGCTCTCAAGGAGTCTGACGCCTACCCGGCCAATGCTCAGCGCGGCTACGGCTGGGAAAAACTGTTCTCCGAGATGTTGTGCCAGGAGTATCACGCTGAAGGAAGGCTAAAAACTTACATCGCACGCTTTCACAATGTGCACGGACCCTATGACAGCTGGGATGGCGGCCGTGAAAAGGCCCTGGCTGCCCTGGCGCGCAGCGTACTCACCGCCCGCTACACCGGCAGCTGTGAGATCAGCATCTGGGGTGACGGGAAGCAAACACGCAGTTACATGTATATTGATGACTGCGTAAAGGGCATCGACCTCATCACACATTGTGATACCTTGACGGCTATGCCGGTCAACCTGGGCTCGGCACACCTGATCTCGATCAACGAGCTGGTCAGTGCCCTGGAAGAATTGGCGGGCATCACCGTCCAGCGCAGCTACAAGCTGGATGCCCCGCGCGGCGTAATTGGCCGCAGCAGCGATAACAGCCTGATCACCCGGCACCTGGGCTGGCAGCCATCCATCACGCTGTCCGAAAGCCTGCCTCTTACATACACATGGATCGAAGAACAATACCTGGCAAGGTCAAAAGGCAGGAAAAGCATCGGGGGCTGAAAGTGAACTGAATTTTAACTGACAGCCAGGAAAATTCAGTTTCCTGTGATTATCCTGAACCCAGCTAGTGATCCACATAATTTACTTTATGTTAAATTGAGAATTATTGGGTAAAATTACGCTTATTAATTCATGACCGATATTGATTGAAAATATTCCGCTGATAGGCACTCTGCCATGGGCGGCAGGATTGAAGATTATGGAATCATTACGAGAACTTTACCGAATCGGGGTAGGACCATCCAGCAGTCACACCATGGGTCCACGCCTGGCAGCTGTGATCTTCCTTCAACGTCAGCCGCTGGCGGCATCTTTTCACGTAACATTGTATGAAAGCCTGGCAGCAACCGGACGCGGGCACCTGACCGATGCTGCCATCACGAGCGTATTCCAAAATCGGAAACTTGAACTCAGCTGGAAGCCGAATGAGAAACTACCGCTGCACCCGAACGGCATGCATTTTGAAGCATTTTCAGCGGACGGTGTCTCACTGGAAAGCTGGCAGGTTTACAGTGTAGGCGGCGGTGCATTGAGGGACCAGGGTAATCTGCCTGTTCCGCAGGAGATTTATGAACACAATTCCATGCGGGAAATTCTGGCACATTGCAATGAAAACAACCTGAGCCTGTGGCAGTATGTTGAAAATTGTGAAGGCCCCGGGATATGGGAGCACCTGCAGGATGTCTGGCAGGTGATGAAAGCTGCGATTGAACGCGGGCTGCAGGCAAAGGGTATCCTGCCCGGGAGTTTGAAGCTGGAGCGTAAGGCAGAAATTTTTTACCAGAAGGCAATTTTGACCAAAGGCGGTTTAAAGAGGGCGGGATTGATTTCAGCCTATGCGCTGGCTGTTTCAGAAGAAAATGCATCGGCAGGGGTAATCGTCACAGCACTGACCTGCGGCTCCTGCGGGATCCTGCCGGCTGTGCTGTATTACCTGCAGGGTAACCTGACCTGTTCAGACGAGGTGATCCTGCATGCCCTGGCTGCTGCCGGGCTGATAGGCAGCCTGGCCAAGAAAAATGCATCCATTTCAGGAGCTGAAGTGGGATGCCAGGGAGAGGTGGGGGTGGCGTGTGCCATGGCAGCCGGGGCAGCAACACAGATTCTTGGCGGCTCAAATCAGCACATTGAATATGCTGCCGAGATCGGAAGAGCACACGTCTGAACTCCAGTCACCTGAAGCTAT